>JANNUK010000494.1:0-3340 GCA_031395155.1 Chloroflexota bacterium
GAAGTCCATCGCCTTGATGACCGCGTCGTGGACCGCCGGGTTATCGAAGTTGAGGTCCGGCTGGTGCGAGAAGAAGCGGTGCCAGTAGTAGGCGCCGGCGGTCGCGTCCCAGGTCCAGTTGGACGTCTCCGTGTCGGTGAAGATGATCCGGGCGTCGGCGTAGCGATCCGGCGTGTCGCTCCAGACGTAGAAGTCGCGGGCGGCGCTGCCTGGTTTGGCCCGGCGAGCCTTCTGGAACCACTCATTCTGGTCGGACGTGTGGTTGCAGACGAGTTCCGTGATGACGCGCAGGCCGCGGGCGTGGGCCGCTCGAATGAACGCCCTGACGTCGCGCAGGTTGCCGTAACTCGGATGGACCCCGGTGAAGTCGGCGATGTCGTAGCCGTCGTCGCGGAGTGGTGATGGGTAGAACGGCAGGATCCAGATCGCCGTCACGCCGAGATCGCGGATGTAGTCGAGCTTCTCGGTCAGGCCGCGGAAGTCGCCGATCCCGTCGCCGTTGCTGTCGCGGTAAGCGCGAACCGGCACTTCGTAGATGATCGCGTCCTTGTACCAGAGGGCCTCCGCACCGACGGCCTTGCTACGTGCCGCGCGGCTAGTTCGGGCGCCCGTCTTTGCGGCTCCGGCCTTCGGCGGGGCGGCCGTTGCCATCAGGCCTGCCCGCGGATGTGCAGGACGCGCGCCGGAAGCTTCGAGGGATCGATCTCGATCGTGATCCGGTCTCCCTCCCAGCGCTCGACGCCGCCGTCGATGAGGTCCTCGACCTCGTAGGCGCGCTGTGAATCCAGCCACAGGTCGGCGAGGTCCAGGTGGAGCGTCCCGCTCCGCACATCGTTCGGGGCCAGGCCGACGATCGTCAGGATCCGGTCCGAACGATCCTCGGTGCGCTTCGAGTAGGCGATGAGCTGCTCGTCATCGATCTCGTGGATGGCGAGGCCGCCGTTCGACTGGAGCGCCGGATGGTCGCGCCGGATCTCGTTCATCCGGCGGATGAGCGGGGCGATGCTGTCGGGGCGCTTGAGGTCCCACGTCCGCTGCTCGTATTTCTCGGAGTGGCGGTACTCCTCGCTGCCCGGTTCGCGCGGCGTGTTCTCGCCGAGCTCGTACGCGGGTCCGTAGATGCCGATGTTCGACGACGACGTTGCGGCGAGGATGTAGCGCGCCTGGAACATCGGCCGGCCGCCCTCCTGGAGGGTGCCGTGGAGGATGTCGGGCGTGTTCGGCCAGAAGTTCGGCCCAAAGTAGTCGGACACCGGCGGGCGCGAAAGTTCGACGAGATACTCGGCCAGCTCGTGCTTGTCCGTCCGCCACGTGAAGTACGTGTACGACTGGTTGAAGCCGAGCTTGGCGAGGCGATACATGACCCTGGGGCGGGTGAACGCCTCGGCCAGGAACAGCACGTCCGGGTGGTCCGCCTTGATCCGTGTGATCGCCCACTCCCAGAACGGGAACGCCTTGGTGTGCGGATTATCGACCCGGAAGACGTGGACGCCCTGGGCGATCCAGTGCCGGAAGACGCCCTCGAGTGCCGTCCACAGGGCAGGCCAGTCCTCGGACTCGAAGTCGAAGGGGTAGATGTCCTGGTACTTCTTCGGCGGATTCTCGGCGTACTGGACGGTGCCGTCCGGGCGCTGGCGGAACCACGTCGGGTGCTCCGTGACCCACGGATGATCCGGTGAGGCCTGGAACGCGATGTCGAGCGCGATCGCGATGCCCTTCTTCTCGGCCGCGTCGACGAGCGCCCGGAAATCCTTGAGCGTGCCCAGCTCGGGATGGATCGCGTCGTGGCCGCCCTCTTCGGACCCGATGGCCCAGGGCACGCCGGGATGGTGCGGGTCGGAGTCGGTGACGTTGTTGGGGCCCTTGCGGAAGGTCGAGCCGATGGGATGGATCGGCGGCAGGTAGAGGACGTCGAACCCGAGGTCCGCGATGTACGGCAGGCGGGCGACCACGTCGCGGAAGGTGCCGTGGCGCTTCGGGTCGGGGGAGGCGGAGCGCGGGAAGAGCTCGTACCAGGTCGAGAAACGAGCGAGTTCTGGCTCGACGACCAGCTCGAGCGCGGGCTCGTGCACGGATTCATGGGCGCGGTCGGCATGAGTCGTCATGAGCCGGTCCAGCACTTCGTCGAGGGCGCGGCCGGCGCGGTCGTCGGTGGGATGCTCCGTGCGTAACCGGGCGGCCCAGTTTTGAAGCGCCTTTGCGTCCTTCGCGTAACCGCGGGCATTCGCCCACCTCACGGCGCTATCCACGAGCGCGGCCCCGATCAGGAGATCCACGCTGACGTCCTGGCCCGCGTCGATCCGCTTGCGAAGGTCCCGTCGCCACGTCGCCCAGGCATCGGTCCACGCGGCCACCGTGTAGGCGTGCCGACCCAGGGCGTCGACGCGGAACGAGGCGCGCCAGCGATCGTTGCCGAGCGCCTCCATCGGCAGCTCTGTCCAGTCGGTCTCGCCGGGCGGACGATGGCGGAGACGGACGCTCACGACGTCGTGGCCGTCGGCGAACGCGTCAACTTCGACAACGACGGTGTCGTCGACGATCCGTTTCACGGGAAATCGGCCGCCATCCACCTGCGGCGCGATGGCTTCGATGATGGCGCGTCGGCGGCCGTCGTCCGGCAGGTCGTTGTTCGCTGCCGGCGTGCCCGAGGCGGGATGGTTCACGCGTGCCTGATCGAGGATGGGGCCTCCCTGGATCGTCCATTGGGGCGCGGACCAAACATGCGGCAGGGCGAGACTGCGGCTCCCCCTGACCCTAGGCCACGTTCGGCGAGGGTGTCAAACGGTCGCAGCCGCCAGCTTGGGTTGCAGATCTGCGATGGCGCCTTTTACGCGGCACGCCCGAAGCCGGTTACCCGCCAGGCGGAACCTCGAGCCAGCCCTCGCGCAGGGCTCGGGTCGCAAGCTCCGTGCGCGAGGCGAGGTCGAAGCGTTCGAACAGGCGTCGGAGGTGGGATTCCACCGTCTTGGCACCGATCCCAAGGCGCACCGCGATCTCGTCATTCGAGTGGCCGTCGACGACGAGCCGGACAACGTCGAGTTCGCGCTCGCTCAGCCGGGCGATCCGGCCGGATCGACCCGGTCGGACACCGAATGCGAGGCCACCGGCTGCTGCGCGTCGGATCGCGTCAAGGAGCTCCGCGATCGGGGCGGTCTTCAGCACGAACCCGGACGCGCCCAGCCGGAGTGCCGCCTCGGCGTACTGCGGGTAGTCGTACGACGTCAGGACCACGATCGCGGGCCGGGGGCGATCGACGGGTTCCGGGCTCGCGGGGCTGCCGGGACCGTCTGGTGTCAGCCAGCGCAGGCCACTGTCGGAGCCGAGGCGGATGTCGAGAAGG
>JANNUK010000604.1:0-17552 GCA_031395155.1 Chloroflexota bacterium
CCGCTCGGGGTGGAACTGGACCCCGACCAGCGGCCCGTCGGCGACGGCCGAAACGAACGTACCGCCGTGCGTGGTGCGGGCGAGGATGACGTCCTCTGCCCGATCGCCCTCGGGCAGGCCGGCATAGCTGTGGACGAAGTAGAGGTCGCTGCCATCGGCGATCCCGTCGAACAGGGGGTGCCGTCGGGCCAGATCCACCTGGTTCCAGCCAATGTGCGGCAGCGTGGGAGCGTCGGGAATGACGACGACCCGGCCGGGGATCACGCCGAGCATCTCGACGCCGTCCTCGTCGCTGGTTTCGAACAGGAGCTGGAGGCCGAGGCAGATGCCGAGGAACGGACGACCGTCGGCGATCCAGGCGCGGATGGGCTCGATCAGGCCGGCCTTCGCGAGGCGCTGCATGGCCGGTGCTGCGGCGCCCACGCCGGGCACGATCAGGGCGTCGGCGCGGGCCAGTCCCCCCGGTCCATCGACGACCGTCGGCGCGGCCCCGACCGCCTCGAGGCCCTGGGCGATGCTCACGAGGTTGCCCGCCCCGTAGTCGACGACGGCGACGCGCAGCGGTCGCGGACTGGGCGCGATGGAGCCCGCCAGCGAGCGTCCGCGGGAGGGCGCGGCCGGCGCGGTCACCCGAGCAACCCCTTGGTGGAGGGGACGCCGGTTCGTCGCGGGTCGGGTTCCACGGCCGCGCGAAGGGCGCGCGCGAGTGCCTTGAACGCGGCCTCCGCCAGGTGATGGTCGTTGCGACCGGTGCCGCGCAGGTGGAGCGTGGCGCCACTGGTCCTCGCAAACGCCTCGAATGCGTGCTCGACCATCTGGAGCGACAGCGCGCCCACGCGCTCGCCCCGGAACGGCAGGTCGATGATTGCGTACGGTCGGCCGCCGATGTCGATCGCTGCCGTCGCCAGCGCCTCGTCCATGGGAACGGCCGCGTCGCCGAACCGCCGGATCCCGGCCCGGTCTCCGAGCGCCTCGGCAATCGCCGCGCCGAGGACGAGAGCCACGTCCTCGACGGTGTGGTGGTCGTCGACCTCCAGGTCGCCGGCGGCCTTGATCTCGATATCGACCAGCGAGTGATGCGCGAGCGATGTCAGGAGGTGGTCGTAAAAGCCGACGCCGGTCTCGATGGCAGCCCGGCCCGACCCGTCGAGGTCCACGCGGACGGTGATATCGGTCTCCCGCGTCCGCCGTCGGATCGTGACCGCCCGTCCCGCGGCGGTGCCGCCCGATGCGGAACCGCGGGTTGCGCCGCTCGTCCCGCCGCGTTCCAGGATTTCGATGGATCCCAGGGGTGTCGTCATGGAGGGGCTTCGCGGGCCAGCTCAGTCGCCGCATCGGCGAGCCGCGCGTTGCCGGTGCGGTCACGGACCGTCAGACGGAGCATCGTGGCCAATGGGTGGTCCCGCCCGAAGGTACGCGGCACGAGCCCGCGTCGGAGGAGCCCCTCGGCCACAGATGCGACCCGCTCGACGGTCCCAAAATCGACCAGCACGAAGTTCGTGACCGACGGGAATACGGTCCATCCCGCGGCCTCGAGCGCGGCCGCCAACCGAGGGCGCTCTTGGGCCACGCGGTCCAGGTTGGCACGCATCGCCTCATCGTCGGCCAGGATCGCGGTGGCCACGGTCACCGACGTGGTCGCCACGCTGCCCGGGGGGCGATAGGGAGCGATCGCCGCGATGGTCGCGGCGTCGGCAACGGCGAATCCGACGCGGATGCCGGCCAGCGCATACGCCTTGCTCACGGTTCGGACGACGATGAGTCGTGGGTAGGTCCCACGGAGCCCCGCGAGCGATCGGCCGACAAACTCGGCGTAGGCCTCATCGAGGACCACCGCGGGCCCCGGACGGCCGGCCCCGACTGCGTCGGCGGAGATCCCATCCAGAAGCGATGCGATGGCTCCGTCGGGTTCGGGGAGCCCGGTCGGGTTGTTGGGGCTGCACAGCCAGATGAGGTCGGCATCGCGCGCAGCCGCGCGGACCGCGTCGACGTCCATTGCCCAGCCGCCCTCGGCGCCTTTCCGGTTCACGGCCACGACAGACGCGCCGCGCTGCTCGGTCAGGACCCGGTACATCGCGTAGGACGGCACGGGGAGAACCGCTCTGCCGCCCGTCGGCAGGAACGCCTTGGCGATGAGATCCAGGACCTCGTCGGCGCCGGCCCCCACGAGGAGCTCCTCGGGCGCGACCCCGTAGCGATTCGCGGCCGCCGCGATCAGGTCGTGATAGTCCGCCGGCGGGTACTCCGAGAGCGGAGTGATGAACCGGCCGCCCGCGAGGATCCGCGTCGCCAGCTCCGGCGGGGTGGGGGAGGTGTTGAGGTCGAAGCGAAGGATCCGATCAGGGGACACACCGTAACGCTCCGCCACTTCACGGTCGGTGGCCTCCCAGCTGTAGCCAACCGGAGCCACCGGTGACACGAAGGTGACCGGGGTTGGGCTCATTTCTCGTCCTGTCGGAACCTGAGCTCGACCGCATCGCGATGGGCGGCCAGGCCCTCGGCGTCGGACAACGTGGTGATGGTCGAGCGCAGACCGGCCAGGCCATCGCGCGTGATCCGCTGCACCTGGCTGAATCGGCCGAATGCCTCGACGCTCAGCGGTCCCGTGGAGCGGGCGAGCCCGCCCGTGGGCAGCACGTGATTTGCGCCGGTCGCGTAGTCGCCGGCCGATTCGGGCGCCCAGGGACCCACGAAGATGCTCCCGGCGCTGTGCAGCCGTTCGACGGTCTCCTCGAGCGGTTCGACGTCGACCGAGAGGTGCTCGGGCGCGTACTCGTTGACCAGCCCGATGGCCGCCTCGAGGTCGGCTGCGAGGACGATCCGGCCGTGATCGCCGAGCGCCCGCTCCAGGATGGCGCGGCGTGGGGCGTCGGCGAGCTGTGCCTCGAGGGCGCGTTCGACCGCGTCGGCGAAGGCGCCGTCCGTCGTGACGAGGATCGCCGGCGAGTCGGGACCGTGCTCGGCCTGGGTGATCAGGTCCGCGGCGACGATGATCGGGTCCGACGCCGGGCCGGCGAGGACCATGCCCTCGGACGGGCCGGCAGGCAGGTCGATGCCGACCTCGCCCCCGAGTTCGATCTTGGCAGCCGTCACCCACGCGTTGCCGGGGCCGACGATGCGATCGACCGGTCCGATGCCGACATCGGGCAAACCGAACGCCAGGGCGGCAATCGCCTGGGCACCGCCGGCGACGAGGACCGCATCGACCTCGAGCAGCCCCGCGGCGCCCAGCAGGACCGGGTCCACGGTGCCGTTCGCACCGGCCGGCGTGGCCACGATCACCGTGCCGACGCCCGCGACCCGTGCCGGAACGACGGTCATCACCAGTGACGACGGATACGGCGCCGATCCTCCAGGGACATACGCACCGACCGACGCGAGCGGCGTCCAGCGGCGCTCGATCTCGACGCCGTCGGCGATCGTCGTCCTCGTGGTCGCCGGCCGCTGCGTCTCCGCGAACCGACGGACGTTCGCAATCGCGGTATCGAGGGCGCTCCGGATCCGGGCGTCAAGGGCGTCGCGCGCCGCGGCGAGGGCCGCACCGTCAATCACGAGATCGTTCGCCGCCGGCGACCCGTCGCCGGGAGGTCCGCCCGGCAAGCCTTCGCCGCGCAGGCCGCCGCCGTAGCGGCGATTGGCATCGCGGACCGCGTCGGCGCCGCCGGTCCGGATGTCGTGCACGATGCCGCGGACGGTCGCCCGAACCTCGACGTCCGGGGCAGCGCCGCGTCGGACGAGTCGACGCCAGTCGGCCGCAGCCTCCGGATCGGCTGCGCCCACGCTCAGGTCGAGGCGCCGCAGACGGATGGTCGGGCGGTCGGCCTCGATCGCGCGCCGATCGGGCATCACGGGATGACCTTCTCGATCGGCAAGACGAGAATGCCCGATGCGCCGGCGGCTTTGAGCCTGGGCAACAGGTCCCAGACATCATCGGCGCCCACCACGCTGTGGATCGCGATCATTCCGCCGTGCGCGAGCGGGATGACGGAGGGGGACTCGAGGCCAGGGAGGAGGCCTACGAGCTCGGCCAGGCGGTCCGCCGGAGCATTCATCATCAGGTACTTCTGCGATCGCGCGGCGATGACCGACTGGAGCATCGTGTCGATCCCGGCGACCTCGGCCGAGCGCCGGCCCAGGGCGTCCGGATTGGCCACCAGGAGGGCCTGCGACGGCAGGACGTCGCCGATCGAACGCAGGCCGTTCATGACGAGCGTCGACCCGGTCGACACGAGATCGACGATGGCGTCGGCAAGACCGAGCCTCGGGGCCACCTCGACGGCACCGGAGAGCGGCACGATCTGGACATCGATGGCGCGGGCGCCGAAGAACGCGCTCGTCGTATTGGGATGCGACGTGGCGACGCGCCGACCCTGGAGATCCTCGAACGCCTGGGCCGGGGCGTCGTTGGGCACCGCGGCAGCGAGACGGCAGAGCCCGAAGCCCAGCGGCAGGAGCCTGGGCAAGTCCACGCCCGACTCGACGAGGAGGTCCTCACCGACAATTCCGATGTCGGCCACGCCATCGGCCACGAATTCAACGACGTCGTTGGTCCGGACGAACAGGATGTCAAGCGCGATGTTCTCGACGTGAGCGACGAGGCTCCGATCGTGCTCGTCGAACACCAGTCCGGCGTCATGGAGCAGGCGCAGGGCCGGCTCCTGGAGGCGACCCTTGTTGGGCACGGCCAGGCGCAGCCGATCCGTCCGGGGAATCGCGCGTTCGACGGCCCGCGCCGGCGAGCGTCGGGCGATGGTGTCGGTCACTTCGGAGTTGCCAGTTTGTCGAGCATGGCGCGATAGCCGCCTTCGCCGTGGCGCAGCCACGAAGCGATCCGGGTGATCGTCGCCGTGCTCGCACCCGTGAGGGTGGAGATCTCGGCGTAATGCAGCCCCTGGTCGAGCAGGCGAACGACCGCCCAGCGCTGGGCCATATCGTGCAGTTCCCCGAGGGTGCACAGGTCCCGCAGGAAGCGCTCCGCTTCGCGGGGCGATTCGAGGCGGAGCAGCGCGTCGATCAGCGCACTGATGTTGGGGCTCTTCCAATCGTCGTCCGTCATGACCGTGGCCATGGTTCGTTCCACCCTCCGGGGGCGGTGGCCCGCCCTGGTTTCTGAACGTGGTAGCGTAGTAACGTGCTAATACGGTAGCATGGTGACATGGTAGACGCAAGCCCCTTCGAATTGCTGCCGGCGATCGACCTGATCGACGGTCGCATCGTCCGCCTGCGCGAGGGCGACTTTGCGCGGGCAACGGACTACGGAGCCGATCCAGTCGAGGTCGCGCGGGCGTTCGTGGCGACGGGAGCGACGTGGATCCACATCGTGGACCTGGACGGGGCAAGGACGGGGAGTCCGGTGCAGGCCGAGCTGGTACGGCGGATCGTCTCGTCCGTCGGAGACGGCGTGCGCTGCCAGGTCGCGGGGGGATTGCGCGCGGCCGCGGACGTGACGGCGGCACTCCACGACGGCGCGACCCGGGTGGTGGTCGGGACCGCCGCCGTGGGCGATCCGTCATTCAGCAAGCGGCTCGTCGAGGAGCATGGCGTGACGCGGATCGTGGTTGCCCTCGACGTCCGTGATGGCCTGGCGCTGGGTGAGGGTTGGCGGATTGGTGCCCCCGGGATCTTGGCGGAGGACGCTCTGCGCTCCCAGGCCGACGCCGGCGTCGCGACCTTTGCCGTGACCGCAATCGACCGGGACGGGCTGCTCGGCGGACCGGACCTTGCGCTGCTCGAGCGACTCGCCGGTCTCGACCGCGGCCGGATCATCGCCTCGGGCGGTGTGACGACGATCGACGACCTGATCGCGGTCCGGGCCATCGGCTGTTCCGGAGCGATCGTCGGGCGGGCTCTCTACGAGGGCCGGATGTCCCTCCCCGAGGCGCTGGCCGCGATCGGCTGAGCTGCGTCGTCACCAGGACGGGGCGCCATGCCGCCGCATCAGGCCGCAGCCGTCAGCGCCCCGCTGCGTCCTCACCGTTCTTGCGATGTTCGGCGATGACCTTCTCGGCGATGTGTCCGGGGACCTCGTCGTAGTGGTCCAAGGTGTAGGAGAACGTGCCGCGACCTGCCGTCAGCGATCGGAGCTCGGATGCATAGGTGAACAGCTCGGCCTGCGGCACATTGGCGGTGATGACCTGGATTCCGTCGGCGGTGTCCATGCCGAGAACACGTCCACGCCGGCCGTTGAGATCCCGATTGACCTCGCCCATGAACTGCTCGGGGATCCGGACCGCAACGGTCATGATCGGCTCCAGGAGGGCGGGTTTCGCCTGGTGGACCGCCTCCTTGAGCGCCATCGAGGCAGCGATCTTGAACGACAGCTCGTTGGAATCCACGTTGTGGAACGACCCGTCGTAGAGCGTCGCCTTGAAGTCGGACAGCGGATAACCAGCGATCACGCCCTCGGCAGCCGTCTCGCGGATCCCCTTCTCGACGCCCGGGAAGAACTGCCTGGGAACCGAGCCGCCGACGATCCGTTCGGCGAAGGACACGCCCTCGCCGGGCGTCGGTTCGATCTCCAGCCAGACATCCCCGAACATTCCGTGGCCACCGGTCTGCTTCTTGTAGCGACCATGGGCCTGCGTCTTTGCACGGATCGTTTCCTTGTACGGCACCTTCGGGGTGTGAGTGACCACCGCGGCGCCGAACTTCCGCTTGAGACGTTCCAGGATGACGGCGGCATGGGCGTCACCGATCACGCGGAGGACCTGCTCGCCGGTCGCGCTGCGCTCGACGCGGGCCGTCGGCTCCTCTTCAAGCATGCGCTGGAGGGCCGGGCCCATCTTGTCGAGATCCGCCTTGGACTGCGGCTCGATGGCCATCATCAGGGTGGGTTCCGGGAAGGGCATCGGAGCGAGCCCGAGTGGGCGTTCCTTTGAGGACAGCGCGTCACCGGTCACCGTGACGCCGAGCTTCGCGACGGCTCCGATCTCGCCGGCACGCAGTTCGCCGGTGGGCTCCTGCTCCTTGCCATGCAGCAGCAGAAGTTGGCCGATCCGTTCCTCCTCGCCGCGTTCGGCGTTCCAGGCGTGGCTCTGGGAGTGCAGCGTCCCCGACAGCACGCGTAGATAGGTCAGGCGCCCAACGTACGGGTCGGCGGTCGTCTTGAACACCCGGACGAGGAGCGGTCCGGCCATGTCGGCGGGGATGGCCACCTCCGAACCGGACTTGTCGGTCGCGGCCGTTGGGGCCTCGTCGGCAGGCGAGGGAAGGTAGCGGACAATCGCGTCGAGGAGTCCGCGCAGGCCGATGCCCTTTGTGGCGCTGCCGACCAGTACCGGGGCGAGGATCGACTCCTTCACGCCCTTGCGGAGGCACGCTTCGAGCTCGGGATCGGTGACCTCCTGGCCTTCGAGGTACTTCGTCAGGACGTCGTCGTCGGCCTCGGCGGCCGCTTCGAGGAGCTGGTCCCGTCGGCGATCGATCTCCGCACTGAGTTCGGCCGGGATGCCGATCTCGATCTCGGTCGATCCTTCCCAGCGGTACGCCTTGCGGTGGACGAGGTCGACGTAGCCGGAAAACGAGTCGGCCGCACCGATCGCGATCTGCAGCGGTGCAACCTTGTTGCCGAAGGCTTCGCGCAGGGCGTCGAGGGCCGCGCTGGGGTCGGCATTCTCTCGATCGCACTTGTTGATGAAGAAGCACGCCGCGGTGTTCGTCGTGCGGGCGATCCCGACCGCATTCTCGAGGCCCGCCTCGACGCCGGACGTGGCATCCATCACGAGGATCGAACCGTCCGCTGCGTGGAAGCCCTGGATGACCTCGGAAACGAAGTCCGGGTAGCCGGGGGTGTCGACGATGGTGATCTCGGTCTCGTCCCGATCGAAGGTTGCGACGGCGAGGCTCAGGGTCTCGCGACGCTTCTGCTCCTCGGGTTCGAAGTCGAGATGCGACGTCCCGTCTGCGACGTTGCCGAGCCGGGGGATCGCACCGGCTCGAAAGAGGAGTTGTTCGCCAAGCGTCGTCTTGCCGGAGCCGGCGTGGCCGGCCAGGACGACGCTGCGGATATGGGGCAGATCAACGCTCTTGATCGTCATCGACTCGTCAGTCCTCTCGTGCGTTCGTTCGGCTCGTCGGGGACGCCGGGACGGTCGTGGGGCGGCGGGCCGCTGGCTGGGTCCGGCGGTTCGCTCATGATAGTCCGCTATACTCCCGCCCGATGTCCGGTCACTCAAAATGGTCCACGATCAAGCGCCAGAAGGGCGTCAACGATGCGAAGCGCGGCGCCATCTTCACGAAGGTCGCCCGGGAGATCATCGTGGCCGCCCGCGCAGGCGGCGGCGACCCTGACGCCAACTACCGGCTCCGGCTCGCCGTCGACAAGGCGCGCGCCGTGAACATGCCCGCCGACAACATCAAGCGGGCGATCGAGCGGGCGACCGGCGGCGGTGACGGTGAGCAGTACGAGGAGATCGTCTACGAGGGCTACGGCCCCGGCGGTGTGGCGATCCTCGTCGAGGCGGCCACCGACAATCGGAACCGGACCGCCGGCGAGGTTCGGTCCATCTTCGCGAAGGCCGGCGGCCAGCTGGCGGGATCCGGAGCCGTCGCGTGGCAGTTCGAGCCGCGCGGCTTCATCGTCGTGCCGCGGGCCGGACTCGATGCCGACGAGGTGGCCCTGACCGCGATCGATGCCGGGGCCAACGATGTCGACACCGGGCAGGCCGAGCAGATAGAGATCTGGACCGCCCCGGGCGACCTCGAGGCGGTGCGCCGCTCGCTCGAGGCATCCGGGATTCCCGTCGAGTCCGCCGAGAGCACGATGGTCGCCCAGCAGACGGTCGAACTGGACTCCTCCAGGGCGCGCCAGGCCCTGCGGCTTGTGGAGCTGCTCGATGATCTCGACGACGTCCAGCGAGTGACGGCCAACTTCGACATTCCCGAGGACGTGTACGCCGAGGTCGCGGGATGATCGTTCTCGGGATCGACCCGGGGACCGCGGCACTGGGCTATGGGATCGTGGAACGAACCGACGGCGCGCTCCGGGCGGTCGACCACGGCTGCCTGACCAGCACGCCCGACCGGGCGCTGGGCGACCGGCTCCTGGCGATCCACGACCTGTTGGACGAGCTGATCACGCTGCACCACCCGCAGCTCCTCGCCGTGGAGCGGCTCTTCTTTTCACGCAACGCCCAGACGGCGTTCGCGGTGGGCCAGGCCCGCGGCGTGGTCCTCCTGGCGGCAGCCCGCCACGGCGTGCCGGTCCGCGAGGCGACGCCGAACGCGGTGAAGATGGCCGTGACCGGCTACGGGGCGGCGGACAAGGAGCAGGTCGGGCGAATGGTGGCGCTCATCCTGGGGATGGCCACTCCGCCGCAGCCCGACGACGCGGCCGACGCGCTGGCGATCGCCACCTGGGCCGCGAACAGCGAACGAGACGACACGGAGCCCGTGGCCGCGCTTCTCGATCGAGCATCGGCGGCACCGATGGTTCGCGGCTCGACACCGTATGAGCGCGCCGTTCGTGAAGCGCTCGCCGCCGAGGGCGGCGCTCGGGCCGGGACCTCGCGCGCCTCTGCCACGCGTCGCCGGTGATTGCCTCGCTCGACGGGATCGTCGGCGCCATCGCCGCGGATTCGCTCGTCATCGAGGTTGGCGGGATCGGCTACCGCGTCTTCGCCGCACCGGCGATCATCGCCTCGGCCGCACCCGGATCCCGGCTCCGACTGCACACCTACCACCTCGTGCGCGAGGACCAGCAGGCGCTCTACGGGTTTCGATCCGCGGAGGAGCTCGGGTTCTTCAACCTCTTGCTCACGGTGACCGGCGTCGGCCCGAAAGTCGCGTTGGCCATCGTCGGCAGCCGCCCGACGCCCGACCTCCAGCTCGCGATCATGCTGCAGGACCAGGCGGTCCTCGTCTCGATCCCCGGCATCGGCAAGAAGCTCGCCGAGCGGGTGATCTTCGAGCTCAAGGAGAAGGTGGCGGCGGCCGGGGTCTCCGTGTCAGGTACCGCGGCGGCCGGAGCCGAGGCCGGCGAGGGCGAGATCGTGGCCGCGCTCCAGGCGCTCGGCTACTCGCTGGGCGAGGCTCGCGAGGCGTCGCGCGCGGCGCTGTCCGACCTGGGCGTCGGATCGGGGCTTGAGGATCGTGTCAAGGCCGCGCTGCGGAGTCTGCTCCGCGACTGAGAACGCACTAGAACATCTGTACCATTTGCGTTCTCCCATGGTAGACTCCGCGCGATGACCGACGACCTCGCCAATATCCTCGCGCCGGACCTGCTGGCCGAGTCCGAAGTGGCGCTCGACACGACCCTGCGACCGCGCAGCATGGACGAGTACATCGGCCAGCGCGAGGTCAAGGCGAACCTCGACACACTCCTGGCCGCCGCGCGGAACAGGGGAGAGGCCGCCGACCACATCCTGCTCTACGGGCCACCCGGCCTGGGCAAGACCACGCTGGCCACCATCGTGGCGCGCGAGCTCGGCGTGAACATCCGCTACACGTCCGGGCCGGCGGTCGAGCGGGCAGGGGACCTGGCCGCGATCCTCACCGCCCTGGACGAGCGCGACGTCCTCTTCATCGATGAGATCCACCGCCTCAATCGGGCCGTGGAGGAGATCCTCTATCCGGCGATGGAGGACTACGCACTGGACGTGATGATCGGCAAGGGGCCCTCGGCACGGTCGCTCCGGCTGAGCCTGAAACCGTTCACGGTCGTCGGAGCGACCACGCGCGCCGGACGCATCAGCGGCCCGCTTCGCGACCGTTTCGGCGCGACGTACCGCCTCGACTTCTACGAGAATGACGACCTCACGGCGATCGTCGAGCGATCCGCGCGGATTCTCGACGTCCCGGTGGATGCTGCGGCGGCGCGGGCGATTGCCGGCCGAGGGAGGGGCACGCCGCGCATCGTCAACCGCCTGCTCAAGCGCGTCCGCGACCATGCTGAGGTCAACGGCGACGGCCGCGTCGACGAGGCCACGGCCATCGATGCGATGGCC
This sequence comes from Chloroflexota bacterium, assembly GCA_031395155.1. Classification (GTDB taxonomy): domain Bacteria; phylum Chloroflexota; class Limnocylindria; order Limnocylindrales; family CSP1-4; genus CAKKPP01. The sequence goes on from JANNUK010000604.1 coordinate 10,944, forward strand.
AGGATGGAAATCGACCGCGAGGGGCTGGACTCCACGGACCGCAAGCTGTTGGCCGCGATCATCCAGAAGTTCCAGTCGGGGCCGGTCGGGGTCGCGGCGCTGGCCGCCGTCCTGGCCGAGGAAATCGAGACGATCGAGGACGTCTACGAGCCGTTCCTGCTTCGACTCGGGTTCCTGGATCGCACGCCGCAGGGGCGGATCGCGACGGACCTGGCCCGCGCCCACATGGCCTCGCTGGGGTACGAGATTCCTCCGCCGCGGCGCGGCGACTCGGACATGGTCGGCCTGTGGGACCCGCCACCGCCCGCCGATCCGTCATGAGCGCTGCAGCCTTCCAGATCGACACGGAGCCGTCGGGGGACGGGAGCAATCGTGCCCGGGCGGGCCGCCTCAGCCTGACCCACGGCGTCGTCGAAACGCCGCAGTTCATGCCGGTCGGCACCAATGCGACGGTCAAGGCGCTCGATCCGCAGGACCTGCGCGAGGTCGGCGCGTCGATCATTCTCTGCAACACCTACCACCTGTACCTCCGACCCGGCCATGAGCGGATCGAGCGGCTCGGTGGCCTCCATCGGTTCATGGCCTGGGATCGCCCGATCCTCACGGATTCCGGCGGGTTCCAGGTGGTGTCACTCGGCGACCTGCGGGTCGTCGACGATGATGGGGTGACGTTTCGCAGCCACCTTGACGGGTCGGTGCATCGGTTCACGCCGGAACACGCGGTCGCCGTTCAGATGGCGCTCGGCTCGGATGTCGCCGTGGCGTTCGATCAGCCCGTGATGCCCACGTCGCCACGGGGCGTGGTGGCCGATGCGACGCGGCGCACGCACCGCTGGGCCGAACGATCGCTGGTCGCCCACGACCGGGCCGACCAGGCGATGTTCGGGATCGTCCAGGGTGGGCTCGACCCGGAGCTACGCGCCGAATCCACCGCATTCATCGCCGGCCTCCCGTTCGACGGCATCTGCATCGGCGGTCTTGCCGGCGACGAGACGCCCGCCCAGCGGGAAGCGACGCTGGACGTCGTGGTCCAGCTTCTGGCCGACGACCCACGGCCGCGCTACCTCATGGGACTCGGCTCGCCGGCTGATCTGCTCGAGGCCGTCGTGCGCGGCATGGATCTCTTTGATTCGGTGCTGCCGGCGCGTGTTGCCCGGAACGGCCAGGTATGGCTGCCGGGCGGCCGCCTGAACCTGCACAACAGCCGCTTCCTCGACGATCCGGCGCCCATCCAGGAGGACTGCCCGTGCCTCGCGTGTCGGAGCTTCTCGCGGGCGTACCTGGCGCACCTCTTTCGCGCGAAGGAGCTCCTTGCGTACCGCCTGGCAACTTGTCACAACCTGACCTTCACCCTAGACTTCATGGACCGGATCCGGACCGCCATCCGGTCCGGCGACTTCCCAGCTTCTCTGCCCGGGTTGCGCCTGCGCGCAGGACAGGCCGGTGCCGACGAAGCGGCAGGAAAGTCGGCGTGAAGACCGGATCGCTAGGCTCAGTCCAGCAACGGAGGACCCCCGATGGGCTCTCGAGATCGCCCGCACAAGGAAGCCAAGAAGAGGCCGAAGGACAAGGACAGTCGGCCCAATCTGCAGCCGCTCATGGATCCTCCACAGAACGTGGAACTGATCCGCAAGGAGCGCAAGCCGCGGCGCGTCGACGAGGACGCGGAAGAAAGCTGATCGCCGTACGGACGCCCGGGTCGTCCGTTCCGGCGGGAGCCAACGGAACGACAGGAGCGTGACGAACGAATGGCGATGACGGACGAACGGAACGGCGAGCGGACCGCCGAGCGGGGCGGCGATCGAACCGTAGCGGAGCGGGGGCGTGCGGTGGACGCGGCCATCGCGACGATCGAGAAGCAGTTCGGTCGCGGCGCGATCATGAAGCTGGGCTCACAGGAGCGCCAGGCGGTCGACGTGATCCCGACCGGCTCGATCGCCCTGGATCTCGCCCTCGGCGTCGGCGGCATTCCCCGTGGCCGGATCAGCGAGATCTTCGGACCCGAATCGTCGGGCAAGACCACGGTCTGCCAGCACGTCATCGCCGAGGCGCAGCGCCGCGGCGGCGTGGCCGCCTTCATCGACGTCGAGCATGCCCTGGACCCCGGCTATGCCCGAGCGTGCGGCGTAAACGTCGACGAGCTGCTGGTGAGCCAGCCGGACACCGGTGAGCAGGCACTCGAGATCACCGAAACGCTCATTCGCTCCGGTGGCATCGACATCGTCGTGGTCGACTCCGTTGCGGCACTCGTGCCGCGAGCCGAGATCGAGGGCGAGATGGGCGACTCGTTCGTCGGCATCCAGGCCCGGCTCATGAGCCAGGCACTGCGCAAGCTGACGGGCGCGGTCAGCCGATCCAACACGGCCCTGGTCTTCACCAATCAGCTGCGCGAAAAGATCGGCGTGATGTTCGGCAATCCGGAGGTTACGCCCGGCGGCAGGGCGCTCAAGTTCTACGCCAGCGTCCGCCTCGACATCCGCAGGATCGAGACCATCAAGACCGGTACGGAGTCGGTCGGCAATCGGGTCCGGGTCAAGGTGGTCAAGAACAAGGTAGCAGCGCCGTTCCGCGTCGCCGAATTCGACGTGATGTACGGCGAGGGCATTTCGGTGGAGGGCGGTCTGCTCGATGTTGGCGTTGCCATGGACGTCGTGACCAAGACGGGGGCGTGGTTCACGTTCGCCGAGACCCGTCTCGGCCAGGGGCGTGAGGCCTCGAAGGAGTTCCTGAAGGGCAACCCCACGATCGCTGCCGAGATCGACAAGCTCATCCGCACCAAGATGGTCGATGCGGTCGTCCCCGTGGAAGGGATCGAAGAGGCCCGTTGATCGTCGAGCGATGACGGACGGTCCACCCGGCGCCCGCGGGCGCCGGGTTTCCTTCAAGGAGCGTCGAGAGCGGCACGCGGCCGTGGACGATCCCGCGGTCGTCCTCGATGCTGCGCTGCGCTTCCTCGAATCGCGTTCGCGGTCGGTCTCGGAGGTGCGACGGCGGTTGTCGACGGCCGGCTATCGGAACGAGTTTGTCGAGGGTGCGATCTCGCGCCTGCTCGACCTGGGGCTCCTGGACGACGCGGCCTTTGCATCAGCCTGGGTCGCGTCACGCGATCGCGCCCACCCTCGAGGAGAGATGGCGCTGCGCCGGGAGCTGCAGTTGAAGGGCATCGAGCGGCAGATAATCGACGGCGTCCTCGAGGATCGACGCGCGGAAGTTCCCAACGACTCGCCCGAATCCGTCGAATCGGCGGATGCCGGTGCTGCGGTCCGCCTCCTCGAACGGAAGGGTCGTGCCCTGTCGCGGATTGCGGATGCACGTGAGCGCCGACAGCGTGCGTACGCCCTGCTCGCCCGCAATGGGTTTGATCCCGGGGTCGCCGCAGACGCCGCAACGGCCTGGGCACGCTCGGTTGGCGAAGATCTCGAGGTCGATCCACCGGTCGTTTGACCCGGTCCGGGTGGCGCCGTAGGCTACGCAGACGGCTGGGGATTCGTCGCATCTGGCGGCCCTGCCCGGGGTGTCACGATCGGCTCGCTTCTGCGCGGGCAACCCGCGCGTCCAACGCGGTCGGTCGGCCACCGCCTGAGCGAACGTGACGCGTCCGGCTCATGCCGGATGGGAGGATGAGATGGAATACGTACCCATCGTCGCCCTTGTGGCGGCGCTCGTGGGGCTGGCGCTGGGATTCGTGCTGCGCAGCCGCTTCGCCAGCCAGACCATGAAGACTGCCCAGGAAAAGGCGGCGCGGATCGTGGCCGAGGCGCGAACGCAGCAGAAAGACCTGATCCTCGAGGCCAAGGAAGACAAGATTCGCCTGACGCGTGAGGCAGAGGACGAGGCTCGCATGCGTCGCTCCGAGTTGGCCGGGGTGGAGCGTCGACTCCAGCAGCGCGACGAGCAGCTTGACCAGCGCACCGACCTCCTGGAGCAGCGGGATCGCAAACTCATGGAGCGCGACCGGGACCTGGAGCGGACCCGCGATGAGCTGGCCAAGGCGCACCAGGAGCAGGTTGCCGCCCTCGAGCGAGTCAGCAGCATGTCCGCGGAGGATGCCAAGGCCGTCCTGCTCGAGGCCGTTCGCGAGGAAGCCGAGCACGACGCGGTCAAGCTCGCCCGCGCCATCGAGCGCAAGGCGCGCGAGGAGGCCGACGACAAGGCCCGGGACGTCATCGTGACGGCCATGCAGCGGGTCGCCGCCGACCACACGGCGGAGCACACGGTGTCGGTGGTGCACCTGCCCAGCGACGAGATGAAGGGTCGGATCATCGGCCGCGAAGGTCGCAACATCCGCGCCCTGGAACAGGCAACCGGCGTCGACCTCATCATCGACGACACGCCCGAGACGGTGGTCCTCTCCAGCTTCGATCCGGTGCGTCGTGAGATCGCTCGCCTGGCACTCACGAAGCTGCTTGCCGACGGGCGCATCCATCCCGGAAGGATCGAAGAGGTCGTCGCCAAGGCTCGCGCCGAGGTCGACATCGTCATGCGCCAGGCCGGGGAGCATGCCGCGTATGAGACCGGCGTCCCGGGGCTCCCGATGGAGATCCTGCGCCTCCTGGGCCGTCTCAAGTACCGCACCAGCTACGGCCAGAACGTGCTCCAGCACTCGGTCGAGGCCGGGCTTCTTGCCGGCGTCATCGCAGCCGAGGTTGGGGCCGACGTCCAGACCGCCAAGATGGGTGGCCTCCTCCACGACATCGGCAAGGCCGTCGACCACGAGGTGGAGGGTCCCCACGCGGCCATCGGCGCGACCATCGCCCAGAAGCACGAGCTTCCGTTCCGGGTGGTCAACAGCATCGCTGCGCATCACCAGGAGGTGGAGTACGCGTGCATCGAGGCGCCCATCGTCCAGATCGCCGACGCGATCTCGGCCTCTCGGCCGGGTGCCCGCGGCGAGTCGATGGACACGTACGTCAAGCGCCTCGAGGATCTTCAGGCAATCGCCGACAGCTTCACCGGGGTCGAACGCTCGTTCGCGGTCCAGGCCGGCCGCGAGGTGCGAATCCTCGTTCGCCCCGAGGAGATCGACGACCTGACGGCTTCTCGCCTCGCGCGCGACGTCGTCAAGAAGATCGAGGAGCAGATGACCTACCCGGGCCAGATCAAGGTCACGGTCATCCGCGAGACCCGGGCCGTGGAGTACGCGAAGTAGCCGGATCCGGCGATAACCGTCGTTGCCGTATCGGAGCGGCCCGCTCGCGCGGTGCCCGGCTGCCGTAACGGGTTCCGCTGGCCGCACGTCGTACGGGCTGATGATGCTCCTTGGCTGAAGGGTTCCAGGGTGGCGATGAGCGTCGCCCGGGCTGGAAGGATGCGCCATGACTCTCCATCGATCCCTGGCCGTGACGATCCTCCTCGCGCTGCTCGTTGGAGCCTGCCGGGGTCCGGGGTCTGGGATCGCCAGTCCGACGCCGGGATCCACGTTGACCCCGACCATCCCAGGACGGCCGCCGAACGACAACCCACCGGGCACCGCCATCACTGCGCTCCCGTTCAGCGACTTCGTGAACGTCACGAGGGCCGAGATCCATGCCTCCGAGTTGGCCTCGACATGCGGGTCCGGCATCCAGAGCGTCTGGTACAGCTTTCTGGCGACAGCCGCTGGCACCCTCAACGCCGACACGAACGGGAGCGACTACGACACGATCCTGGACATCTACCGCGGTCAGCTCTCCGCCGACCTCCAGGACCCAGGATTCGAAAGACTCGAGCCGGTCGCCTGCAACGACAACAGCGGGACGTCGCTGCAGTCGGGCGTCGTCTTCGAGGTCGTCGCTGGCGAGCACTACGTCATCCGCGTTTCGACGGCCCTTGATGCCACCGGCGGCAACCTTCACTTCAGCCTGACCGGAAGCTGATCCCGACTCCTGGTCAGACCTTCCAGGCCACGATCCCGTCCGGGCGGCGACAGTGTCGGATACCCTGTCGCGGATGCCATCACCGTCAGGATCTGTCGATTCAGGCCTCGCCGGCCGCGTCCGCCTCGGGAACGCGCCGAACGCCGGTACGCCGCGGCCGGCCGGTGCGTGCCGCGTGCTCATGATCGGTGACGTCATCGGGAAGCCGGGCCGACTCGCCGTCGAGGCGATCCTGCCCGGCCTGCGCGAGGAACGGGGGATCGACTTCGTGACCGCGAACGGCGAGAACGTCGCCGGCGGCATGGGTCTCACCGCGTCCACCGCTGAATCGTTGTTCGCCGCCGGCGTCGACGTGATCACGTCGGGCAACCACATCTGGGACAAGCGCGAGATCTACCCGTTCCTCGAGTCGAGCGATCGCGTCCTGCGGCCCCTCAACTACGGCACGCACGACGTTCCCGGACGCGGCTGGGCGACCTACCACGCGCTCGATGGAACCGAACTGGCGGTCATCAACCTCCAGGGCCGCACGTACATGCAACCCATCGATAATCCGTTCACGGACGCGGACAAGCTCCTCGACGAATCGTCGGAGCCGCTGCCACCGGTTCGTCTCGTCGACTTTCATTGCGAACTGACGTCGGAGAAGAACGCCCTGGGCCTGTACCTCGACGGGCGCGTGTCCGTGGTGGTCGGGACCCATACCCACGTGGTCACCGGCGACGAACGGATCCTCCCGGGCGGCACGGCGTAC
>JANNUK010000010.1:0-2443 GCA_031395155.1 Chloroflexota bacterium
GGCGCGCCCAGCCGAGCGCCTCGAGCGCGAGGCCCGTCTCGAGGTCGTCCCCGAGCTCGCGCCAGATCCCGATCGCGATCCAGCGGCGGGTCGCCCACGCTCGGGCGCACTGAGCATGTCGTGGCTCCACTCAACCGGACCACGGTGGTCGGCCCCTGCCTCGCCCGTATGGATCGCGATCCGGACGCGGACCGGGGCATGGTCCGGCCACGGCTCGCGATCCAGCTCTCGCTGGACGTCGAGGGCGGCCGAAACGGCGTCGCTGGCGGCCGGGAAGAGTGCGAAGAAGCTGTCGCCCTCGCCACGTTCGGTCAGGACCCGGCCGCCGTGCTCGGGGATGATCCGCGAAAGCAGGTCGTCGTGGCGGCCGAGCGCCTGCCGCATCTCCGTCTCGGACGCCTCCCAGTTGCGCGTCGAGCCTTCGATGTCGGTCAGGAAGAACGTGAGCGTGTCCGTGTCGGACGTCATCGCCCGGATTATCCACGGCACCGCGATGCGGGCAACGGGCGAGTCTGCGGCGCGGCGAGCCGGCGCATCCTGCTGATCGACCGACGGTAGGTGCTCCGCAGGCCCGCGCGGTGCGAGCGTGGCGCGGCACCCCATGGTCGGTGTTGCGCGGTACTTCCGAACCATGTCCGTGGTAAGTGCCGCCTGCGACGCTTGCGCCCACAGCAATCCTGCGTCGTCGCGCGCTGTTCGGTTCGTCGTGCCGGCGGTGACGGCCATCCGCCCACCAACGGGTACCCGCATTGCCAATCCATCGGCCCATCAAACGCGTCACGCGCGCTGTCGTCGCAGTGTTGCTCGCGGCAGCGAGCATGCTCACGACCCTGCCCGGCCCCGCGCCCGTCTTCGCCCTCGATCCGCCGCGGCCCCTCCCCGGGTACACTCCGGCGTTTGTCACCGAGCGCGAACCGGGTATCTGGTACGACTGCACCTGGGCATCGGCGCAGATGCTCCTGGACAAGTGGACGAGTGGCGTGACCATCGTCGATCGGAAGCAACTCAGGACCCTTTCGGGGGACAATGAGGGCGGTTCGAACCTGACCGACGTCGAACGCGCCTTCGCCGAGATCGGGTTCGCACTGGAATCCTCCCCGTTCGGTAGCGCCTCGATCACCTGGCCGAAGCTGCTCGATCGACTGAGCCAGGGAGGCGGCGCGATCCTGCTCGGCGACTACGCCAAGCTGCCCCGCGTCAACGGTCGCTGGGATCGCGCGTTCTGGAACGGAGAACGTGAGAACGACGACCACGCGCTCTACCTGGATCGGTACGACCCGAAGACGCGCCGGATCTTCGTCATGGACCCGCTCGCTCCGGCTGGCTGGACCGGCGAGTGGATCCGCGTTTCGGCGCTCAAGCTGTTCGCGTGGCGCACAGGCGGCGGCAGGCTGTGGGCAGCGCTGACGCCGCCCGCGCTGGCCGGCCCCTTCGCCGGTGTCGATCTCGGCGACTCGGTTGCGACCGCGGATGCGTCCGCACTCCGGGTCTCGTGGCCCGTCGAGGGCACGCCGGAGGGATGGACCTACCCGGGCTCCTCCGCCACCGCGGAGTTCATCCCGGTCAGCGAGGCCGACCCGATAGACCCCATGGACCCGATCGTTGCGGCACGCCCCGCCGTCGCGCCCGCGGCCGTGCGCCCGTTCCCCGCGGACGAGTTCCCGCCCGCCCCACCGGACCTGTCAGCCGACCTTGTCGACGGGTTGCTGAACGCATCGGTCCCACTCCCCGTGGTGCCCGGTGTCTACCGGGTCACCGTGACCCTGACCGATCACCGGACCGGCGCACCCGTCGCGACGGCCGGGCCGCTCAGCCTGTACGTGCCGGGCCCGCGGGCGGCGAGTTTCGAATTCCCCGAGCACGTGTCGGCGGAACCCGGCACGCTCGCTGCCATCCTGATCGCGGTCCGGAACTCTGGGACGGAGTCGTGGCTGGAACCGGCGCCGGTGCCTTCCGTGCCACCCGATCTCCAGCCCCATCGGAACACGCGGCTCGTGGGCACGTGGGTCGCCATGCCGCCGGCAGGCTTCGAAGAGCCGACGAGATCCGGTGACCTCGAACACCCGGCCGTGTTGACGGTGCCGGAACCGATCGACCTCGGACCCCTCGTGCTCGAACCCGGCCACGGGCTGATCGTCGAGTCGTTCGTCCGGATGCCGACGGTCGCCGGTTCCTGGCGATTGATCATCGGCGTCGTCGACGACCAGGTCGGGTCGTTCGCCCTCACCGGTTCGGCGCCCGGCGTCATCGTCGTCGAGGTTCGCGCTCCCGTCGCAGGCTCAAACCTGCACTAGATGTCATTCACGAATACCGAGATCGGGCGTCAGCGAGCGTGAACCCCGTGTCCATGAATCACGGTCAGGGAGCGGGCGCGCCGGCCAGTCGGGCGCGGATCGACGCCAAGTATGAGGCGGCACCAGCGTAGTCGGGCCAGGTGGCCGGC
>JANNUK010000033.1:0-3893 GCA_031395155.1 Chloroflexota bacterium
CGCCCTGCGCCGGGTGGCCGGACACCTCGCCCGCCTCGACGATCCCCGGCTGACGCCGGACGAGGATCGCGACCTTCGCCGCCACCTGCGCGAGGAGATCACCCTCCTGTGGCGGACTGCCGAGCACCGCTCCGTTGCACCCACCCCGCTCGACGAAGTGCGCGCGGCGCTCGCGTTCTTCGACGCGACCCTGTTCCGCCTGGTCCCCGGCCTGTATCGGGCGCTCGAGGATGGGCTGGCGGCCGGGCGGCAAGGGGCCCTCACGGCGATCGGGCGGCCTCGGATCGACACGCTGCAACCTGCACGTGTGCCCGCGTTCATGGCATGGGGAACCTGGATCGGCGGCGACCGGGACGGGAACCCCGCGGTCACGGCCGCGTTGACCGCGCACGCGCTGCGGATCCAGGCGGATCATGTCGTCCGGGGCTATGAGGCTGTGGCCGTCCGCCTCCAGCAAACGATCGCGGCGCAGGTCGCCCCGGCCGACGTCGCGGCCACCCTCGTGGAGCGGCTGCGCGTCGACGCCGCGGAGTTGCCCGATCTGGCCCGCCAGCTCCACCGGCGCTTCCCGGACGAACCGTACCGGCAACGCCTGGGCTTCATCGCCGAGCGCCTGCGGCGCACGAGGGTCGTCCTGACCGACGCCCGCGGACCGACGGCCGGCGCCTACCGCGCGTCCGAGGCACTCGCCATCGAGCTCGCCGAACTCGCCGACGCGCTCGTCGGTGACGGACTGGCTCGCGTTGCCTGGGGCGAGATCCAGGACCTGCGCTGGCAGGTCGCGACGTTCGGCTTTTACCTCGCGGCGATGGAGATTCGCCAGCACGCGGCCGTGCACCGAGCGGCGATCGCCGCCCTAGAGGCCGGCGAACCGGGAGGAAGCGAGGTTGCCCCCGGCGTCACGCTCGATGAGGTCCTGGCCACGTTCGGGGTCATCCCGGAGCTGCAGGATCGGTTTGGAGCGAGCGCGATCGAGCGCTACGTCATCAGCTTCACCGTCGAACCGAACGACGTCCTGCGGGTCCTCCAGCTGGCCGAGCGTGCCGCTCCCGGGTCCGCAGCGAGCCTGGACGTGGTTCCGCTCTTCGAGTCGGCCGCGGCACTCGAGGCCGCGGGTTCGATCCTGGACGACCTCCTCGACGACCCGGGCTACCGCGCGCACCTCGCGACTCGGCACGACCGCCAGGAGGTGATGCTGGGCTACTCCGACTCGAACAAGGAATCCGGCTATCTCGCCGCCAACTGGCTCCTGCATCGAGCCCAGGCGGCGCTCGTCGAGGTCGCGCGGCGGCGGGGCGTGGAGCTGACGCTGTTCCACGGGCGCGGCGGCGGGATCGGGCGGGGAGGGGGGCGAACCGACAGAGCCATCCTGGGGCAGGCGCCCGGATCGATCGCCGGGCGGCTCAAGGTGACCGAACAGGGGGAGGTCATCACTGCGCACTACGCCGATCCGGCGCTGGCCCGGCGCCATCTCGAGCGAGTGACGGGTGCGGTCCTGGTCGCGACGGTTCGCGATCTGGCCGCCGAATCGCCGACCGACGATGGCCGCGAAGCACTGCTCGCGGGGCTTGCCGACCGGGCGCGACTGGCCTATCGAGCGCTCGTCTACGACGACGCCGGCTTTGCCGGGTTTTTCCGCCGAATCACGCCGATCGATGAGCTCGCCGGGCTCCGCTTTGGATCGCGTCCTGCGGCGCGGCCCCGTATCAGCGGCTCCGGAGGGGGTGCCCATGGTCGTCCGCCCGACCCGCCGGACATCGACGACCTGCGCGCCATCCCGTGGGTCTTCGCCTGGTCCCAATCGCGGATCGACCTGCCGGGCTGGTACGGCCTCGGGAGCGCAGTGGCCGGCATGATCGAGGAACACGGCACCGAGGTCGTGGACCGGCTGGCCGGCCTCTATGAGCACTGGCCGTTCCTGACCGCGGTCATCGACAACAGCGAGTTCAGCCTGGCCCGCGCCGACATGACCGTCGCGGCCCGCTACGCGACGCTGGCCGCCGCCCCGGGGGACGACGCCCGCTGGGCGGCGATCACGGCCGAATATGACCGAACGGTAGACATGGTCCTGCGGATCACGGGGCGGGCCAACCTGCTGGACGGGCTACCGGCGATCCAGCGCGCCATCGCCGTTCGGAATCCCTATGTGGATACGCTGTCCGAGATCCAGGTCGCAAGCCTGGCGGCACTGCGCTCGGACGAGACCGACGACACGGTCCGAGCTGCCTTGCGGGACGTCGTCCACCTGACCGTGAGCGGGATCGCAGCGGGCCTGCAGACCACCGGCTGAATCGCGGCCGCGGCGGGGGCTGCCGCCGCGTCCCATGACCCGCGCCATGCCCAGGTCCCAACGGGTGGCTCGGCTAGGATGTTCGCTCCATGACCCATCGACGCCCACGATCGACGCGCCTTGCCATGTGGCTCGAGCGGTGGTCCGCGCTCTTGCCGCTGTTCGGGGCCGAGTTTGTCCTGTACGTCGGCTTCGGGGCGCTCCTTCCGGTCATGCCGATCTACTTCACGCAGAACGGTGTCGACCTGGCGCTCCTGGGTGTGGTGGTTGCAGCCTGGCCGGCGGCGCGGTTGTTCACGGAACCGATCTTTGGGATCATTGCCGACCGGACCCGGCGGGTGCCACTCCTGGTCGCCGGCCTGTTGGTATCCGGCGCGGGCGTCGGGTTGTCGCTTGTCTTCGTTGGGTTGGTTCCTTTCCTGATCCTCCGAGCCGTCGCCGGCCTGGGAACGGCGATCTACGATCCCGCGGCGCGCGGATACCTGGCCGACGCGACGCCGCCTGAGCGGCGGGGAGAGGCCTTCGGGCTGTACGGCGCGTCGCAGATGGGCGGTCTTCTGTTCGGGCCCGCTATCGGTGGGTTCGGTGCTGCGTTCTTCGGTGGTGTCGAGTTCGTCTTTGTCTTCAGCGCCGTCGCCAGCCTGGTTGCGGCGATCACGATCGCCCTGCGCATGGCCGAGCGGCCACACCTTGAGCGCGTTTCCGGTGTCCCGGTCACGTCCGTGACGGAGTTCCCCGGACAGGGGCAGCGCGTGGAGTCCGACGCGGCCGTCGGCAGGGAATCGTCGGACGGTCCCGAGGGTCATCCGAAGGGTCCCCTGAGCCTGTTCAACCGGATGCTGATCGCCGCGCTGATCCTGAATTTCGGAGGATTCTTCTCTGGCGGGATCTACGAGGTGATCTGGACCCTGTTCCTGACCTCACGCGGCGGCGGGCTCGACCTCGTCGGTCTCACCTTCGCGATCTTCGGCGGGGTCGTCCTGCTCGCCTCACCGGTTGCGGGACGGGTTGTCGACCGACGTGGCGGGTACCTGTTCATCGTGTTCGGCATGCTGGCGATCGGCGCAGCCAGCTTCATCTACCCCTTCCTCGCCGCTCCCATCCTTGCGGTGCCGGTGGTCGGCATGGAGGCGCTGGGCATTGCCGTCTCGAGCCCGGCCATCTTTGCCGTCGTCGCCGCCGGCAGCCCGCATGGCCGCTCGTCCACGGCCCAGGGGATCTACGGCGCAGCGGGGACCTTGGGGTCCATCCTCGCGTCGCTCCTTGCGGGGTATCTGGCCGCCATCGATATTCGCTACCCATTCTTCGTGGTCGTGGGCGTTGTGGCCGTCGTTCTCGTCGTCGGACTCGCCGTGGGCGGGCGACAGCTGCGAACGCTCGGGCGTGCTCCGGCTCGGGGATGAGCCCGGTCTGCTCGATCGGGGTACACTCGACAAAGGTCAGTTTTGGTGGGGTCACATATGGATGACGAGGCGGCGCGCCGATCGAGGTCACCCGCCTCGATGGGTCCGTCTCCACACCGGCACGACGCGAGTCAATCAGGCGCCGGATCGTCACGCGCGCGGCGCGCCGGGATCGCCGTCGTCCTCGTTCCGATCGCCTC
>JANNUK010000056.1:0-3826 GCA_031395155.1 Chloroflexota bacterium
CCGCGACATCAAGCTCGCCGAGACGCGCGCCGCCCACGAGGCGGGCGCCGACGAGATCGACATGGTGATCGACCGCGGAGCCTTCTTGTCGGGCGACTATCGAACCGTGTTCGAGGAGATCATCGACATCAAGGCCGCCTGTAGCGACGCCCACCTCAAGGTGATCCTCGAGACCGGCGAGCTCGAGACGTACGACAACGTGCGCCGCGCGAGCGTTCTGGCGATGGCGGCCGGTGCCGACTTCATCAAGACCTCCACCGGCAAGGTCACCCCGGCGGCCACCCTCCCGGTGACGCTCGTCATGCTCGAGGCGATCCGCGACTTCGAGAAGGCCACGGGCCGCCAGGTCGGGATGAAGCCGGCGGGCGGGATCCGGATGGCCAAGGAGGCGATCCAGTACCTCGTCGTCCTGTACGAGACGCTCGGTCCGCGCTGGATGACCCCCGACCTGTTCCGGTTCGGCGCCTCATCGCTCCTGAACGACGTCCTGATGCAGATCGAGAAGGAACGTACCGGCCACTACCAGGGCCCGGACCACTTCACCCTCGACTGAGGCTCTTCGTAGATCCCGACGACGCGGCGTGCGCCGAGATCGACCTGGTCGAGTTCATTGCCGAGTGGCCGTTCGAGAGTGCGCGAGCCGTCGACCGATCGAGGACAACGCCACCCTGTGTGAGCCTGCGTCAGCTGCTCCCTCCGATGACCTCGACCACGATTCCGAGATCTGGCCACTGAGCATCTGTGGTCAGCACGCGGTCTGCCCCGAGGGCGATCGCGGTGGCGACGACGAGGGCGTCGGGGAGCCGAACGTGGTTTCCGTGGCGGGCTCGAAGTTCGGCCGCTCGGCGGGCGATCTGGCGGGTGGCCGGCTCGACTGAAGCGGGCAGGACCTCCAGGAATTCGTCGATCGCCGCTCCACTCGCCGGGTTCTGTCGCAGGGGTGCCACGAGGAGCTCGGCGTAGGCGGAAGACGGCAACACGAGGCGATCTCCGTGATCGCGAGCGGACGCTACTGCCTGGCGGGCGGCGTCGTGATGCGCGTCCTTCGCGTTCAGGATCGCGATCAGCACCCCGGCGTCGAGAACGGTCAGGTCCACTCGCGCCGGAGATCCTCGAGATATCCGTCCGGATAGACCCCGGTCAATGCGCCGGCGAAGCGCTCCAGCGGATCTTCCTCGCGCACGAAGGTGATCTGGCCAGGCCCGCTGACATCCGCACGCAGCCGATCGCCGATCTTGAGGCCGGCACGGGCGAGGGCGTCAACGGGAATCGTAACTTGATGCTTCGCGCTGATCCTCGTCCGACCGCGGCGCCGCCCGGGCCTTACTTTTTCAACCATTAGTAAAGGATAGGGCCTGCGCTGGCTCCTGTTCAGACCCTGTACGCGTTCAGTTCCGTGTTCGGCGCCTTGCGCCGGGTCGAGGGTAGGGAACCGGCCTGCGACACGGCGCGTCTCCGCTCCGTGCATCCTGTCGACATGGACGATCCTGACGCGGCCGCACGATGAGTCGAGTCGCCGGCCCGGCTGTGATCCTCTGCGCCGCACTGGCGCTCGCGGCGTGCGGTTCCGGCGCCACCCCCGGGCCCTCTGGGACGCCGGGTCCCGCCGGGACGCCTGCACCGGGCGTGACGCCAACGCCCGCGCCGCAGCGGCTCGCTGAAGTTGCGCTCAAGTACCGGCTCCTGGACGAGTTCGGAGCGCTCGTCTTTTGCGATCCCGACATGTACCCGGTCGGCATCGACGACATCGCCGCGCGGGCCGCCGAGCGCTTCCCGGAAGTCGAGGCCGACACGGCCACCTTCGTCGCCATCCTGACTCGGCTCGGGATCCCCCAGGGGCCCGCGTACCCGCCCGACCAGATCCTCGCGATCTACACCGAATGGAAGATGCTCAACGCCATCGTCCTGGAGCCCATCGGCAACGATCGCCTCCGCTTCGACATCACGACCGGCGCGGAGGGCGCGGCCGAGGGGCTGCGAACCGCCGGTATCGTCGACGCGCTCGGGGCGATCACGGTTGAACAGCAGGCCGCGTCGGGGCCGCAGGTCTGCCCGATCTGCCTCGCGCGCGGGACGACGATTTCGACTCCGGACGGACCGCGTGCCGTCCAGGATCTCCGGGTGGGCGAGCCGGTATGGACGGTGGACGAGAACGGGAACCGTGTCGCGGCCACGATCCTCCAGGCGGGAAGCATGTCTGCGCCGAACACGCACCGTGTCGTGCACGTCGTGCTCGACGACGATCGCGAGCTGTTCATTTCGCCTGGTCATCCGCTCCTCGATGGCCGGACGGCCGGCGACCTTCGAACCGGCGACGCACTCGACGGCGGGCGTGTCACGACCGCGGACCTTGTCGCGTACGGCGGCGGGCAGACCTTCGATCTGCTCCCATCGGGTCCCACGGGCGGTTACTGGGCCGGCGGCATCCTCGTCGGCAGCACGCTCGCCGCCCCCGGCAACTGATCGCCCGGTTCCCGGTGGTCGGAAACCGACCGTCGCCTCTGCGACACCTCGACAGACGCCCGTCCCTCAACCATGCGTTGACGAAGACGCCAGGTGCCGCGTCGCGCGGCAGATGGTGAGGAACGCACGCCGGGCGCATCGTTCGCTCACTCGATCACGGTGCAGAAGCCGGGTCGCGAGAGGCTCCAAAGGAGGCACACGATGCTCCAGACGCAGCGCCAGGCGACCGTCAATCTCGGCTCCGCCAGGGCCGCCCTCATTCTCGCCGCAGCGTTCGCCGCGGCCGTCGTCGTCGGCCAGATCGCCACGTCGAACCCGTTTGCCGCTCCGGCTACGGGCTCCGGCGTGGCTGTCCCCGCGCCGATTGTGGTGGTCCCGGAGATCACGACCCGGACCTCAGAGTTCTCGACGGGCGTCCAGATCGCACCGGCACCGGCAACGCCGTGGGAGATCGAGGCGGGCGCGCGACGCGCTGGCGCCACCTCCCTGTCGAACACGGTGCACGATTCCGGCCGGCCGCACCGGGGCGAGCTGATCCCGCAGTAGGACACGGCCGCCGGCTCGATCGCCGGACAGCACCGAGGTCAGAAGAGCGGGCCAGCGGCCCGCTCTTCTGCGTCGCTGTGACGATGGCTGGGCTGCGACGATGGCTGGGCGCGTGCCGCACGCCGCGACGCGCGTTACGCGGTAGAGACGCGCGTTACGCCGTAGAGACGCGCGTTACGCGGTAGAGGTGTAGCGGAGCTCAGAAGGCGAGCAAACTGGCTTGAATCGAGACGCCTCACTCGCGAGCGGCGTGAGACGGCCCGTATGCGGCCAGATCCGCGCGATAGCACGCCTATGGCGCGTACGAGCTACGGAACTGGGCTGGATGGCCGCGATCGGTCACGGACCGGCGAACTCTTCTGCGTCGCTGCGAGGATGGCCCTGGAGCGGCCTATCGGGAGCGGTACAGCCAGTTGCGCTGATCCGGCTCTGGATCGGCGCGGTAGATCCGGACCATCCAGACGAGACCGAAGATGACCCCAACGATCCCGAGAACTCTGGTGACCATCTGTCCTGCGAGGAAGGGCGGGGGCTCGTCGGATACATACATCGGGCTGCCGCCGGAGCTCGCTGCCGCGAAGAACAGGAAGGCGGTGAACCCGCTGGCCAGCAAGGCGATCGTCAACTCGAGTCGCGCGAGGTAGCGGGCGCGCTGGATTCGGTCCATGCGCGAACGATACGCTCGGGATGCAAGCTCGCCGGACTCGCCCGCTCAGATCGCGAGTGACAGGACGAGGAGGGCCTGACCGAGGTGGTACGGGACCATGACGGCCAGGCGGGACAACGGTGACGCGAGGGCGGCACTGGTCGGATCGGC
>JANNUK010000180.1:0-2577 GCA_031395155.1 Chloroflexota bacterium
GGCCGCGTGGCGAGGTTGGGCGGGCGCTCGTCAGCGTCAAGAGTGGGGGAGTGAACTCGAGCATGATCCGCGACCTCAAGGGTGTCCTCGAACGCGAGAAGGCCGAGATCGGCCTGTTCGTCACCCTCGACGAGCCATCAGCCCCGATGCGCCAGGAGGCCGCGACCGCCGGGGTGTACCACTCCGAGTTGTCCGGTCGCGACTACCAGCGAATCCAGATCCTCACGATCGCCGAGCTCCTCGAGGAGCATCGCCGGCCCGATCTCCCGCTCCTCGTCCTGCCGACGTGGCAGCGCGCCGAGCGCGTCGAGAAGAAGGTCGCGGAGCAGGCGGCGCTGTTCGGGGAGTAGTGGAGGCCCTCACCCAGTTGCGTGGTCGAGCAGCATCTCGACCGCGGCGCGCAGCCCGGGGAGATCTCCGGTGACCGCATTCCAGACGATGTCGAGGTCCACCCCGAAATAGCCGTGGACCAGGTGGTCACGCATTCCCGAAACGTTGCGCCATGCGACAGTGGGTGCACGCCCCGTCGTCTCGGACGACAGGGCTTTCGCCGCCTCGCCGATGATCTCGAGGTTGCGCATGACGGCGTCCTGTACCAGCCCGTCCGCCGAATTGACCGCGTCCTCCAGCTGTGTACCTGGCCACCCGCTCGATCGCGTCGAGGATATGGCGGAGCCGAGCTGAGTCGTCCATGGCGATCAGAGGGGCCGGGCGTCGGCGAGGATCGCGTCTCGGATGTAGCGACTCAGTCCACGTTCGGTTACGACATCGACCGGGATTCCGAGGAGATCCGCCACGTCCTGCTGGAATCCGACCAAGTCGAGCAAGGTGCGGCCCGGCTTCATTTGAACGAGGAGATCCAGATCGCTGCTCGGGCCGGGATTCCCTCGCGCGTAGGAGCCGAACACGCGCACGTTCAGGGCGCCGTGCCGCGCCCCCAATTGCCGGATCTCTCTTGCGTGCTGGTCCAGTTGCTGAACTGTCATGGGTCCTCCGCCAGGGCACCGGCTCCACTTCGCGGACTGATCCTAAGGCGTCGTCAGGAAATAACCTGATCGGGAGGTAGGAGCCGCTGGCGAGGGAGGAGGACGTAGTTCCACTCGCCGTGGAAGGCGTCTGGCCGGAGGTAGAGGGTCTCCATCTCGGCGTCGCCGACGGTCACGCCGGCCGGGTAGGGGTTGTCATCGAGCTCGCTCCGGACCCGCAGGCCGGTGCGGGTGGTCGTCGCGGCGATGAGCTTGACGATGACCTCGTGGCTGACGAGCGGCTTGCCCCGCCAGTTCTGGCTGATGGCGCTGAACAGGCGGTGCTCGATCTTGTTCCACTTGCTCGTCCCGGGCGGGAAGTGGCAGACCGCGATCTCGAGACCGGTCTCGTCGGCCAGCTTCTGGAGCTCCAGCTTCCAGAGCCTGACCCGGTAGCCGTTGCTGCCGCCGGCATCGGCGGTGACGAGCAGGCGTGTCGCACCGGGATACAGTTCCTGGCCCATCGTCCGCCACCAGCGGCGGATGCTCTCGACCGCGAAGGCGGCCGTGTCGTGGTCGGTCCCGACGCTCACCCAGGCCTCGTTGGCGGCGATGTCGTAGACCCCGTAGGGGCTCGCCCTCCCGAGCTCGTCGATGACGAAGTCGTGCATGAGCACCGGCTCCGGGTCGCCCTTCGGGCGGAGCTCCCGGCCGCCATTCTTGAACGGACCGACAAGCTCCTTCTTCTTGGTGTCGACGCTGATCACCGGCTCACCGAGGCTGAGCTGCAGCTGGACCGCCGCGTTGAGGTGGGCGAACTGGGCGTCGCGGTCGGGGTGGCTGGTCCCCTCGAGCGTCTTGCGGTTGGCCTGGAGGCTGTAGCCCAGGTCGTGGAGCAGCTCCGACACGGTCTGGTGGCTGACCGCGTGCCCCTGCCGGCGCAGCTCGACCGCCAGGTTGCGGACGCTTCGCGTCGTCCAGCGCAGCGGCGACTCCGGATCGCCCCGGCTGGTGGGCTCGATGAGCGACTCGAGGTCGTGTCGCAGGGTCGGGTCGCGGTCCTCGATCGGCGGTCGGCCGGCGCCCGGTCGGCGGACGCGCCCCGGAGCGACGCGCTCGCCTGCCCGCACGTCGGCGACGCCGCGTTGCACCGTCGTGCGCGCGAGGCCGGTCGCCCGGGCCACGGCTGCCACCCCACCCCGTCCCACGGCGAGCGCCTCGGACCCAGCGAGCAGTCGACGGGCCCGCTCGTCGATCAGCGGGGCGACCGCTGCGTACCGCCCCTGGATCGCCGCCTCATCGATCACCTTCCCATTCTAACGCATCTGTTATTACCTGACAACCCCTAACGATGCGTACGACCGAATGGGTGGTGTCGGCCGGATTGAGCGTCCAGGTGAACTGCGTCCAGGCCCACCAGATCAGCCACCCGAGCAGGATCGAGCGAACGATCCCTTCGGGCGTCAGGTCCCGCGCCGTGAGCACGGTCAGCTGGGTGACGGCGAACACGAAGACGAGGTCGAAGAACAACTCGACGAAGGTCACCGCCTGCGGACTCGAGGCGCGCACCCCACGGCTTGCGAGTGCGGTCATGGGGCGAAGTCCTCCGCCG
>JANNUK010000138.1:0-8101 GCA_031395155.1 Chloroflexota bacterium
CCGACTTCCTCAAGGGCCTGGGCGGCCACCTGACCGATATCAAGCCGGTGGAGATCCTGACCCTGCCCCACTCGGCGCGCTCATCGTCGTCTTCGGACTCTTCCCGGGCCTCCTCCTCGACCTCATCGCCGGATCCGTCGCCACCATCCTCGCGGACGTGGCGCAGGGCACCGCCATCCAGATCGTTCTGTGGCCATAGTGGGAGCCACGTAGCCATGGCCTGGAGCGACATCGTCACCATCGGCCCGTTCGCCGCCGCGGTCCTGCTGGCGGGCCTGGTCCTTGTCGTGGACCTCGTCCGGCCGGGCCGGACCCGACCGATCGTGGCCGTCTCGCTTGCCGGCCTCGCCGGCCTGGCCGTTCTCACCCTGATCACCGGCCAGACCGAGGCGACGGCCTTCGACGGCTCGTACTCGGTGGACGCGCTGACCACGTTCCTGGACGTGCTGTTCATCGCGATCGTCGCGATGACGATCGTCTTCGCCCCCGACTACCTGGCTCCGCGCGGCCTGCCGATGGCGGAGTTCACCGTGATCCTCCTGTTCGCGCTCACCGGCGCGATGCTCATCTCGGCCTCCACCGACCTGCTCGTGCTGTTCATCGGCCTCGAACTCATGGTGATTCCCGGGTATCTCCTCGCCGGCTACCACAAGAGTGACGCCTATTCGACCGAGGGCGCGATCAAGTACTTCCTCCTCGGGTCGTTCAGTTCGGCGATCTTCCTGTTTGGTCTCGCGTTCGTGTGGGGCCTGACCGGCTCAACGCGGGTCGACGTGGTGGCATTGCGCCTGACCGAGATCACGGCCGGGGCGGCAACCCTCTCCCCGGGCCTCGCCATGGGCCTGGCATTCCTGACGACCGGCGTCGCGTTCAAGATCGCCGCAGTGCCGTTCCACTACTGGACGCCGGACGCATACCAGGGCTCACCGACACCCGTCACCGGCTACCTGTCGGTGGGACCGAAAATCGGGGCGTTCGCGCTGATCCTGCGCCTGTTCGTCGAGGCCCTGGCGTCGGTCCGCGACGATTGGCTGATCATCGTGGTCATCCTCGCGGCCACGACGATGACCCTCGGCAACCTGGTGGCCCTCACCCAGAACAACGTCAAGCGGATGCTCGCCTACAGTTCGATCGCTCATACCGGGTACATGCTGGTGGGCCTCGCGGCATATGCCGCTGGTCGCGTGGAGGGGCTCGAAGGGCTTCTCTATTACGGCGCGGCGTACTCGTTCATGAATCTCGGCGCGTTCGCGGTCATCGCGGCGCTCCAGAAGCGCGCCGGCGTCACGTCCAGCCTCGATACGTTCGCCGGCCTGGGCCGGCGCGAGCCGCTGCTCGGGATCCTCATGACCCTGTTCCTCCTGTCCCTCACCGGGATCCCGCCCACGGCCGGCTTCTTCGGCAAGGCCTACGTCATCCTCGCCGCGGTCCAGGCGGGCGGTCCCGTGGCGATCCTGGCGGTGATCGCGGTGCTCAATGCGGCGGCGGCGGCCTTCTACTACCTGCGCGTCGTCGTCTACATGTTCATGCGCGACCCGCTGGGCGACCATGTCGCACCGACCCATGGCCGCCTGCTGTGGGGCGGGCTGTGGGTCGCCACCGCTCTGACGATCCTGCTCGGCCTCATCCCGGGGCCGCTGCTTGAGATCGTCGGAAACGCTGCGCGGGCGCTCTGACGAGCGCTGCTGAGACCCCGCCATCGGGCGGCGGCCGCCGGTCGGGGTCCGCCTCGGCCGAGGACCGGCGGGCGTTGCTGCACGAACTCCTCGGGTCGGATGGGCGGCTGATCGTCGTCTCCAATCGCGGCCCGCTGACGTTCGAGATTGATCCGGAGGCTGAGCGCGGCCTGGTCGCGGCTCGCGGTTCGGGCGGCCTCGTCACCGCCCTCGGCGAACTCGGTCGACACGCCCCGATCACGTGGGTCGCCGCGGCACTCTCGGCCGGCGACGCCCAGGCGGCGCCGGCGCTCCGGGCGATCGCCGAGCAGCGTCTCGCCGCCCCGTCCCCGCCTCCGACGGCCCGCGGGCGGCGCGGTCCGGCACGAGCGCTCGTTGCGCGCGTCGAGGCGCTGCTCGCCGAAACCATGCCGGGCCAGGATCTCGAGCTCGTGTACGTCCAACTGAGCGACGCGGTATTCCACCCGCATTACCGAGTCGTTTCGAACCCGTTCCTGTGGTTCATCCAGCACAAGATGTATGCGCCGCCGTACGGGCCGAACATCGACCGGACGCTGATTGACGCGTGGCGCAACGGCTATCGCGTTGCCAACGCGCGGCTGGCCGAGGCGGCTGTCGAGGCCGCCCGGGGCATGGATCGGCCCGTCTTCCTGATCCAGGATTACCACCTGTACCTGGCCGCAGGAACGATCCGCGCACAGCGACCGGACGCCACCCTCCTGCATTTCAACCACATCCCGTGGCCGTCCACCAGCGATTGGCAGCTCCTGCCGCAGTCCATGCGCCGCGAGATCTGCGAGGGGCTCCTCGCCAACGACATCGTGGGTCTGCAGACCGATCGCTACGCGTCGAACTTCCTCGACAGCGTGGGCAGTTTCGTGCGCGATGCACGCATCGATCCGGAGGGCCGCAGCGTCCGCTGGCGAGATCGCCGCATCCGCGTCCGGACGTATCCGATTTCGGTCGATCCGGAGGGCCTTCTCAAGTTCGCGCGCTCGACCGAGGTGCAGCAACGCGTCGATCGAATCAAGGAGCGCCTGGCGCGTGCGGACAACCCGGTCCTCATCGTCCGGGCCGATCGGATCGAACCATCCAAGAACACGCTGCGTGGGTTCCTTGCCTTCGAGGCGCTCCTCGAGGAGCGGCCGGAACTCCGCCAACGTGTCCGATTCCTCGCCATCCAGGCACCGACGCGCACCGAGATCCCCGAGTACGCAGCGTACGGCAAGGCGGTCCGCGAGGTCGTCGCCCGAGTCAACGGCCTGGCCGAACCGGACGACCAGCCGATCTGGATCTCTGACGGTTCGGACTACGCCATGGCGATCGCCGCGCTGCGCCTCGCCGATGTCGTGCTGGTGAATCCGCTCATCGACGGCATGAACCTCGTTGCCAAGGAGGCGGTCCTCGTCGGCGAACGCGACCCGGTCCTCATCCTGTCCGAGACCGCAGGCGCGGCCGAGCAACTTGCGGCCGATTCGCTCTCGGTCGCGCCGGGAGACCTGGTCGGCACCGCAGAACAGCTCGACCGCGCACTGCGGATGTCCCAGGAGGAGCGTCGGGCGCGGCTTCGCCGGCTGCGCGCCGCCGTCCGCGACCAGGATCTCGATTGGTGGCTGCGCCGCCAGCTCCGGGATCTCGCCGCCGTTCGTCGCGGCGAGTTGCCCCCCTCGCGGCGTCTCCGCGACACCGTCCGTCGTTTCGAGGCCGATCTGCCAGGTTCCTAGCGGTTGCCCTCGGCCGCGGCACGGGCTGGTCCACCCTCCGCGCCCGACCCGCCATCCAGGCGGCGCGCCAGTTCGCCCAGGACCCGGGCCGCGTCGCGCGGCGCCGATACCAGCAGGTCGGCCGCCTCGACGACCTCCAGCGGGGTCTCGGCCGCCCCGTGGACGGCGATGATCAGCCCGTCGATCGCGCCTCCGGATCGCGCCCGCGCGATGGCCCGAAAGGCCTCCGCGTCGCTGACGTCGTCGCCCATCGCGAGCACCGCGGCGGGCCGCACGGCGGCGAGCAGGCGGTCCAGGGCAGCGCCCTTGCCTCCGGCGCCACGCGGCCGGATCTCGACGACCTGGCGGCCCTCGATCGCCTCGAGGCTCTCCGGGAGCCCGAACTCCTCAAGAGCGGCAAGGACACCCGAGCGCGCCGCGGCGAAGTCCGACGCCTGACGAAAATGGAAGGCGACCGAGGGATCCTTGTCCTCAACGAACAGCCATGCCGGCCGTCCGAGTCGGGTGGCAACCGCCACTCCCACACGCCGGGCGGCGCCGGGATCGTGGACCACCCCGGCGACCGGGATCACCGCGAGGCGCTCTGCCGGAGCGCCGCGCGGGAGCATGCCCTGCTCGAGGCCATGGTTGCCGAGGTAGCGAATACCGCCGACCCGGACGCGCGACGCCACGTCCCGCGCGGTTCGGCCGGACAGGACGGCCAGGGTGAGGCGGTTGGGCCTCGCCGCCGACACCCCGGCGAGGCGGCGCAGGGCGGCCCGCGCACCGCGCTCGATCCGGGCGCCCATCGGGTCGAGGACGATGGGGGCCAGCGTGCCATCGAAATCGCTCACGACGAGCAGCCGGCCCGGCGTGGCCGCGAAGGCCCGAACGTGCTCACGCACGATCGGCCAGCCGTCGGGGCGCGGCGCGTGGACGATCCCGACGCGGTTGCGGGCCGCCGAGGTCAGGGCGTCACCTCGATCCCGGGCAGGATCGTGCGCAGGCCGCGGACCATCTCGTCGGGGCCGATGCCGCCGACGGCCCCGTAGCGCACGATTCCCTCGGCATCCACCCAGAAATGCATGGGCAGGGCGATCGCGTCCCAGGCCGTCGCGACGGCGCCGTCTTCGTCGAGCCCGATTGGAAACGTTGCGCCGACCTCGTTTACGAACGAGGCGACCGTGCCCTCGTCCTCACGCACGTCGATGGCCAGGATGACCAGGCCGCTCGAGGCGTAGCGCACCGCGAACCCGCTCATCCTCGGAAACTCCTCGCGACACGACGGGCACCAGGTGGCCATCAGGGTGATCCACACGGGCTTGCCGCGGAGCGCCTCGAGGTCGATTCGGCCGCCGCCGAGCTGCGGAACCGAGATCGGCGGTGCGGGCTCACCGACGTGGAAGTTGGTCGTGATCAGCGTCCCGTCAGGGGCCGGAGAGGCCGAGTTCAGCGGTGAGCCGGCCGGATCGGGAGAGTCTCCCGATCCGGCCGATCCCGGTGCCAGCGAGGACGTCGGCGAGGGGCTCACGTCGGAGATCGGCGCCCGTTCCGGGGCGAACGCAAGAACGCCGGCCAGGATCAACACGGCGACGAGCCCGCCGGACAGCAGTCCGGCGACGATGGACAGGCGGGTCCCCACGGCCGCAGGGTACCAGTACGAGCGGCTCACGGCCGTTCATCGAACGGGCTGCTAGTCTCTCGATCGTGAACCACGTGGGCGATCGAATCCGCACCCGACTCCTGCCCGCCGTCCTGACGGCGCTCGGCGTGTCATTCATCACCGCCGGCCTGTTGACGTACACGGGACCCGTCGAGGCCGGACCCGGCCCGAGCGACTCACCGACGATCGCCACGCTACCGCCGACACCGCCCGCCGCGACGCCGACGGCCCCGCCGAGCGGGGTCCCGACCGAGACGCCGGATGCGTCCGCGACACCGCCGCTCGACCGGGTGGCGACCCGGGTCGTCGTGGCTGCGCTGCGGATCGATCTGCCGATCATCGCGGGCAACTCGAATTACCCGCTGTGCAATGTGGCCCAGTACATCACCGACCTCCCCCAGCCGGGCTGGGGTCGGGCAACCTATCTGTACGGCCACGCCCGGACCGGGATGTTCCTCCCGATTCTCACTGCCTCGGAGATCGACAACGGGGCGAAGATGCTGGGCATGATCGTCCAGGTCTATACCAGCGACGATCGACTGTTCCTGTACGAGATCCGCGAGGTGCGGCGCCACCAGACCAGTCTCAACGACGCGATCGCCGCCACGACCGACCAGATGTGGCTCCAGACCTCGGAAGGTCCCAAGGGAACCCTCGGCAAGACCCAGGTCGTGGCCACGCTCCTGTCCGAGGGGAACGCCGACCCGGCCGACGCCCACCCGACGCCGAAGCCGGTCGTCTGCGGCTGATCCCGGACCGCGGCAGGTCGCGAACTCGTCAGATCCAGTCGATCCTGCGCAGGACGATCGCCGCCAGCGCGGCCAGCGCGACCGTGATCAGCGCAACGCCCCAGAACCCGGCGGCCTCCGACCCGGCGAACGCGGCACCGGCCTCGCTCATCCCGAAGATGCCGGCGACGGCCCCGACCCCGGCCAGGATCACCGTGACTCCGGTCAGCCGCTTCATGATCGCCGACAGGTTGTTGTTGACGGTCGAGAGGTAGACGTCGAGCGTCCCGGAGACGAGCTCGCGGAAGTTGTCGAGCTCGTCGGTCACCCGGATCAGGTGGTCGTAGATGTCGCGGAGGTAGACGATGTGCGGCCGGGCCACGATCCCGAGGTCGCGGTTTGTCAGCTGGTTGAACACCTCGCGTGCCGGCGAGATCACCCGTCGCAGGTCGATGAGCTCGCGCTTGAGCACGAACAGCCGCCGCAGGGTCCAGCTTGAGGCCCCCTCCATGACGTCGTCCTGGAGCTGGTCGATCTCGTCGGCGAGGTGGTCAAGGACCGGGAAGTAGCCGTCGACGATGGCATCGGCCAGGGCGTACAGCAGGTAGTCGGGTCCGCGGCCCAACGGGATCGCCGGGCCGCGTCGGAGCATGGGTGAGGCCATCGGATCCCAGGTCGGCTCGTGGGCCGTCAACAGGAACCGTTCGCCGAGCACGATGTCCACCTCGGTTGTCGCGGCCTCACCCACGAACTCGAGGGCGAACAGGACGATGTGGATGAGCCCGTCGAACTGCTGGAGTCGGGCGCGCAGGTTGCGCCCCTCGATATCCTCGACGATCAGCGGGTGGAGGCCGAGAACTTCGGCGATGGCGGCCAGCTCATCCGGGGTCGGACGGACCAGGTCGATCCAGGCGCGGGCGCCGTCGTCGGCGTCGAGCAGCGATTTCAGGCCATCGGCCCCATCCGCGTCGACGAGCCGGCCCTCGGTCCACACGACGATCCGGGTCGCCGGCTCGACGGCAGGCTCCGCCGCCGCCTGCTCTCGCGGGTCTCCTTCGTCAGGCGGCGCGTCCTGGGTCGGGGTCGTCGCGTCCATCGGTCCCGAGCATACGCGTTCCGGACGCCCGGCGGCCCATGACCAGGGCCAGCGGCATCGCCACGACCGTCAGCGCAGCCGCCACGAGGAAGATCCCGACCATGATCTCGGCCGCCTGCCCGGAGGCCCAATCCTCGAGCGCCTGGACGACCTGTCCATCGCGCAGCGGCCGATCCCGCAGCGCCACGGGGATGAACATCTTGTAGGCATCCGGCGTCGCGTAGACCGACGCGGAGAGGCGATCGATGGTGGTTGATCCATACGCCGTCAGGATCGCCAGTCCCACCGACATCCCGATCATCCGCGCGACGGTCACGGTCGCGGAGGCCATGCCGTACGCCTCACGTCCGACGGCCTCGACGGCCGCCGTCGAGCGTGGCGTGACGGTGAGCCCGAAACCGGCCCCGAAGACGGCGAGCCACAGGGCGACCCCCTCGATCGACGAGGCGGACGTCCATCCAGCCGCCTGGATGAGGGCGACGGTACTGGCGCTGAGTCCGACGATCGTGACGGCTCGCAGACCGATCGCCCGCAGCAGCAGGCCGGAGACGAGGGCGCCCGCGGCCGTCGCGGCGGCGAGGGCCCCGAGCGCGATCCGCTGGTCGTCCGGGCCCCCATAGAGGACCCGATCGACGAACACGGCGCCACCGATGATCGCGGTCGCGAACCCGTAGCCGGTCAGGAGGGACACGCCGGCGGCGGACCCGAAGGCAGGAATCCGGAACAGGCGTGGATCAAGGAACGGATCGGTCCGGCGCAGGCCCATCACAACGGTGAGGACCGTGGCAAGCGCTGCCACGGCGAGGAGGGCGTAGACGACGGTTTCGGGCGACTGTCCGGCCACCTCGTCCGTGCTGCCGATCAGCGTCAGACCCACGACCGCCGACGCGAGCGCGATCGTGAAGACGAGGGCGCCGCCGCCGTCCACGCGTCCCGTCCGTCGTGGCGTGTCCCAGTCGAGGGCCCAGGCCACGGCACCGACAGCGAGCCCGATCGGCAGGTTCACGTAGAAGACCCAGCGCCAGGCCGGGGCGATAGCGAACGCGAGCGGCCCGCCCTCGAGGCCGAACCGGGCGAGCGCGGCCTCTGGGTGAAAGGCGCCCAGGATCGCCGCGCCGACGAACGGGCCGGCCGCCATCCCGAGGAAGGTCAGGGCGCCGACGATGCCGAGCGCGCGCGGCCGGGCGTGGCCATCGAACAGGTGCGACGCCCCGGCGGTGGCCACCGGGATCAGG
>JANNUK010000185.1:0-2560 GCA_031395155.1 Chloroflexota bacterium
CCGGACAGCGCGCCGGCCAGGGATGGGCCGAGGCGGAGCAACGGTGGATCGGGTGGCGGGCCGGCATCTGGGCCGATATCGCGGAACGGGATCACGCCCTCGTCGTCGGCGACCCACATGACGGCCAGCCACCATCCGTCATCGGCGGTCGTCGGCCGGGCCATTCCCGCCCGATAGCGGCGATCACCGATGCGGACGTCCTGCTCGCGGACGAACGATGGGGCCGGGCTCGGCAGGCGTTCTGGCACGCCCGAGAGGATAGCCCGGAGCTGGATCAGGCGGGTTCGTCTCCCGCGTCGGCGGCAGGTTCGTCTCCCGCGTCGGCGGCGGCTCCTGCGTCGGCGGCGGGTTCGTCTCCCGCGTCGTCGGCAGGATCGGCGGGGGCGGCCTCGAGCACGAGGTCGAGGGCCGTGGCGGAGCGCTCCGCGTCGGCGTCGCGGATGAGGGCCTCCATCTCAAGGCGGAGCATCTCGCGACGAACTTCATCGCTCGGCGGCTCGACGGAACCCTCGAGGTCGCTCGGCGGCGAGGTTTCGGTTTCGCCGCCCAGCCAGGACAACAGGCCGCGCCGCGGTGTCGGTTCGGCAGCGTGCATCGAGCGATTCGCACGAGCGACGAACTCGGGATCGAGCGTGGTGACGCCCGGCACATCCTCATCGAGTTCGGGTTCGATCAGGGTCGCCCCGCACCCGGGGCAGATCGCGGTGTCGGGGGACGGCAGTGCCGCCGAACACCATGGGCAACTCGGACCGTGATCTTCGCTCGTCATCGCGTCCTCGACCATGCTCACATCCTAGCGCGAGCGAGGCCGTTCGCTACCGCCAACAGGTACTTGCCGGTGACCGCGGACACCGCCGAAATCGAGGGCGTCGGTCACTCCCATTCGATCGTCGCCGGTGGCTTCGAACTGATGTCGTAGACCACCCGGTTGACGCCCGGAACCTCGTTGACGATGCGGCTGCTGATCTTGCCCAGGACGTCGTAGGGCAGCTTCGCCCAGTCGGCGGTCATGCCGTCGTCGCTGGTCACAGCGCGAATCGCGACGACGTTGGCGTAGGTCCGCCCGTCGCCCATGACGCCGACGCTGCGGACCGGCGTGAGGATCGCGAAGGACTGCCACACGCTGCGATAGAGGCCGGCCGCCTTGATCTCGTCGATGACGATCCAGTCGGCATCCCTGAGGGTGTCGAGCCGCTCGGCGGTGACCTCGCCGATGATCCGGATTGCCAGGCCGGGCCCGGGGAACGGCTGGCGCTGGACCATCGCCTCGGGCAGGCCCATCTCGAGGCCGACGCGGCGCACCTCATCCTTGAACAGGTAGCGGAGCGGCTCGATGAGCTTGAACCGCAGGTCGGCCGGCAGCCCGCCAACGTTGTGGTGGGTCTTGATCTTCTGGGCGGTCTTCGTTTCGGCCGTCGTGGACTCGATGACGTCCGGGTAGAGCGTTCCCTGGGTCAGGAAGTCGATCCGGCCGAGCTTGGCGGCCTCCTCCTCGAAGACCCGGATGAACTCGTCGCCGATGATCCTGCGCTTCTGCTCGGGGTCGATGACGCCGGCGAGACGCGCGAGAAAGCGCTGGCGCGCGTCGACCATCACGAGCTTCATGCCGAGATTGGCCTCGAAGGTCGCGCGGAGCAACTCCGATTCCTTCTTGCGCATGAGCCCGTGGTCGACGTAGATGCATGTGAGGCGGTCCCCGACGGCCCGGTGGACGAGCGCGGCCGCGACCGCCGAGTCCACGCCACCGCTGAGGGCGCAGATGACGAGCCCGTCGGATCCCGTGGCGCGGGCGTGGTCGTCGACGCGGGTACGGATCTCGGCGACTGTCTGCTCCACGAAGTTCGCGGGCGTCCAGTCGGGTGGGATGCCGGCGATGCCGTGGACAAAGTTGCGCAGCACGTCCTTGCCGCGCGGCGTGTGCACCACCTCGGGATGGAACTGGATCCCGTACAAGTTGCGGGTGATATCCACGAGTCCGGCGAACGGCGTGGAGTCGGTCTGAGCCGTGGCGTGGAAGCCCTCCGGCAGGCGAGTGATCGAATCGCCGTGGCTCATCCAGACCGGCTGATGCAGCTCGAGGCCGGCGAACAGCCCGTCATCGCCGGTGAGCGTCAGCGTCGCTGGCCCATACTCGCGCTTGGCTGTGGGAAGGACGTCCCCACCGAGCTCCAAGGCCATCAGCTGGGCGCCGTAGCAGATCCCGAGCACGGGGATGCGGCCGGTCCAGATCGCCGGATCCGGCCTGGGGGCGTCGTCGTCGTACACGGAGTTCGGGCCGCCGGACAGGATGATCGCGCGCACCCCGCGGCGCTCCAGTTCCTCCAGCGAGGTGTCGTGCGGGAGCAGCTCCGAGTACACGTTCAGCTCGCGGACCCGGCGGGCGATGAGCTGGGCAAATTGGCTGCCGAAGTCGAGAATGGCGACGGTCCCGGACGCGGTGGCGGGGCGTTCGTCGGCGGCAGTACGCTCGGGCGCGGGCGCGTTGAGCGCGGTCTCCAGGTAGGCCTCGACCTCGGCGTCATCGGGGGCGAGGACGCGATGCCCGGCGTTGGCCGCCTCG
>JANNUK010000189.1:0-4291 GCA_031395155.1 Chloroflexota bacterium
CCGTCGGCAAGCCGGATGACGATCCCCGATCCGGCGTCGTCCGCGATCGCGGCCAACGGCGGCAGACCCAGGCGACCGGGTTCGGCGATCACCACGCCGAGGATGGTCACGGTGTTCCCGACGGGAAGTGTCCGCGCGATGGCGATACTGATCGGCGTCGGTGGCGGCGTCGGGCCGGGTGTCGGGGCGGGTGTCGGGGCGGGTGTCGGGGCGGGTGTCGGGGCGGGTGTCGCCGAGGAGCTCGGCGACGTTGTGGGCGTGCTCGTCGGGGCCGGCGTCGCGGACGGGCTTGGTGGTGGTGGCGTGACCACGACCAGGTCGTCGGGACGCGCGACGTAGAGGCGATACCCGGCCGTTCCGGTTCCGGTGGAGTCGCGCTGGCCGAGCGGCCCGATCGCGTCGATTCGCGTGCCGGACGGAATCAGCCGATCCGCGAGAGCGGCCGGCAGGACGATCGCGCGCGCCTGACCGGTGCCGTCGTCGATCAGCACACCCGTGCCGTCCGCATAGCTCGTGGAGGCACCCACGGTGACGCCGGCGACGCGAGTCCGCCGGCCCTCCCCCAACTCGCCGAGCTCCCCAGTCGCACGTCCGATGGCATCGGGCAGGATCGCGCTGCCGAGGGCGACGATGTCGGCGATCGCAACCCGCAGCGTGCGCTGGGCGTACCGATCATCGATCGTCCCCGTGGCTCGGACCAGCGTGCCGGCCGGCCAACCCTCGGTCGGGGTCTGACTCAGATACAGCGCGATCCCCCCGGTTGCGTCCTCGACGAAGGAGGATCGCCCGTCCTCCATGGCGTCGAGGGCCGTTGTGAGGACTCCGACGATGGTGGCGCCTGTTCCGGTCGGCAGTGTTCGTGCGTCGCCGATCGGCATGGCCGACGGCTCCGGCATGGCCGACGGCTCCGGCGAGGGCGTCGGTGATGGAGACGGTGATGGCGACCCCGGCGGCGATGATGTCGGGGTCGGAACCGGCGTCGGCGATGGGCTGGGGATGGTCGTCGGCGCCGGCGTTGGACCGGGAGTCGGCGCCGGGGTCTCGCTCGGCGCCGGGGTCTCGCTCGGCGACGGAGTCTCGGTCGGTGACGGCTGCGGGCCTGGCCCGGACGTCGCGGTCGGCTCCGGGCTGGGGCTCGCGGTCGGACCGGGCGTCACACTCGGCGAGGGTTCCGGTGATGGAGTCGACGTGGGCCATGGGCTCGACGTTGGGTCCGGACTCCACGTGGGTTCCGCAGTTGGCGAGGGCTCGGCGGTCGGTGTCGATGTGGCCGCCGGCGTCACGAGGGGGCTGGGCGAGGACGTCGGCTGGGCGCCCGGCGCAGGGATCGGGGGTGCGGCAAGCCCCTGCGGCGACGGCGTCGAGATCGCGAAGTCGGCCAGATTATCGTTCGTGTCGATGCCATTTCCGTCAAAACCGCCGGGCCGCCGCTCGATGCTGGACCCGGCGGTCGGTGCGATCGCCGCGGCCCCCTCCACGAATGGGTTCGTGGCATCACCCCAACCGACAGCGTCGAGCGGCGCGCCACCGATCGGCCGGAGCACGATCGCCCCGCCGGTAGCCGCGAACCCGCCCGAGTAGGTCGCGTCCGCGACGGACGCGTGGTTCCCAAGGCTGTTTGCGATCAGGATTCGCCGTCCAGGCTCGAGGGTCCTGAGTGTCGGCCACGTCGCCTTGCGCGTGACGGTGCCTCCGGTCGAGGTGGCGTAGGACACCTCGAGGCCGACCAGGTCGACCGTCGTGGCTCCCTGGTTGGCGACCTCGACGAATTCGTCCGACGCCGACGCGCCTCCTGTCTGGATCTCGGAGATCACCAGGCTCGATACGGGCCAGGTGACGACCGCAAGCAGCGGCTGGGCCGTCGGCACCTCGGCAGACGGTCCGGCCAGAACCCCGGTCCCGACCCCGAGGACGAGTACCAGCGCGGCAAGTGCCGCGCCTCGAGCGCGCTCCATGTTCGACCTCCGCGGCAGGCGGCCTGATGCCCCCGGCGGATGGGCCGGTCCGTTGTACCGGGCGAGACGCACCGCCGGCGCATCCATGGCTTATCAGCGTCGTCGCGGGAATGTGCCGGCTTCGTGGTGACCGTTTCGCGTAGGATGCGAAGGCGACAGGGCGGAGCCGCGTCCAGGGATCCGGCCCGTCAGGACAGGAGGAACCGTGGCTCGTGCCAAACGAACCGATCGCGCCGAAGCGCGCCGCCGCTACCGAGAGACGACCAGGCCGGGTGCCGAAGTCGGCTCGGCAGATCAGGCCGACGAGACATCCTCGTCTGCCAACAGCCGCTCGACGGCCCCGCAGCGCCCAGGGATCCGCGCGGCCTTCCGTGAGTCGTTCCGCCCCCTGAACATTCGCGAGGACCTTGCTGCGCTGCCGAAGTTGATCGTCCATCGGTCGGTCTTCGTCCCGGTCGCGTTCACTGTTGGCACGGCGGTACTGTTCGTGGCGATCGGGCCGTCCGGTTCGCCGACACCGGCGACCCCGGGGTCGGCCCAGCTGCCGATCGAGCAGATCATTGCGACGTTCCTGCTCCAGTACTTCGTCGCCACGCCGCCGGTCGGGGCGGTGTTCCTCGCGGGCTTCCTGGCGCCGCGCGCGGGCTGGCTGACGGGCCTGATCGCGGGCAGCGTTGCCGCGATGACACTCACCGTGATGATGCTCTCGGGCAAGTTCGGCGCCCTGACGGCGAGCCAGGCCTCGGAGCTGGCGGTCGTGGCGTTCCTGCTGTCACCATCGGCCGGAATCGTCTTCGGTGGCGCGGCGGCCTGGTATCGACGGTTCCTCATGCTGACCAACCCGAACCGGAACCGCCGACCGCAACCGGGCAAGGCCTCCCGGACGAGCTCGCGCCGCCGCTAGCCCAGCCGGCGCATCCCCGCGTGGCCGAGCTGGCGGACGCCCGTGGCCCGATCCGGGCCGCCGACCGTCGCGGCCAGTTCCGTCAATGGCCGCACGTCCTGGGCGACGACGTTGACCACCGGTCCCTCACGCTGCAGTTCGCCGTCCACCACGAGCAGGGCGTGTCGGCGAACCACGCCGCGCAGCCGCTCCCACGTGTCCGGCCACAGGGTCACGTTGACCATCCCGGTCTCGTCCTCGAGGGCCAGGAAGACCGTGCCCTTCGCGGTCATCGGGTGCTGGCGGGTCACGACCAGCCCGCCGATCCGGATCCGCCCGCTCGGACGCTCTGAGAGGGCGGCGTTCGTCAACGCCCCGAGCCGGTCGAGGGCCGGCCGAAACAGCCCGATGACCTGCCTCCTCGCATCGAAGCCGACCACGGCATAGCTGTCGCCGAGGCGTTCCAGCTCGGAGATCGGCGGGAGCTTCGGTGCATCCGTCGGTGGCAGACGGAGGTCCATCGGTCGCCCGGCGGCACGGCCACGCGCGGCGCCGCGGACTCGCACCTGGCGTCCGTCCACCCGCCCGCGGGTCGCACCGGCGACCTCGCGGAGCTGCCAGAGCAGTTCGCGCCGCGGCCGGCCGAGGGAATCCAGCCCACCCACCCGGATGAGCCGCTCGACGACCTCTTCCGGCAACCCCGTCCGCCCCACCACCTCGGCCAGGGTCCGGTAGAGACCGCGGGCGCGCTCCGCGTCCAGCCGTTCGGTGTGCTCCTCGCCGATCCCCTTGACCAGTCCGAGACCGAGCCGGACCCCCCACCCAACCGTGCTCTCCGCGATCCACCGATCGCGGGCCGCGGCGCCGGGGATGAAGCAGGCCGCCGAGCGGACCGGCCGCGGCCGCCCCGCGATCCCCGCGTCGATGGGGAGTGCCTCGCCCGGGTCGCCGTCGTGGCTGCCGTCGTCGCCGGCCGGTCCGGCCAGCGCCCAGCCGGGCCGTCCGACCCACTCGGTCGTGGTCTTGTATGAGCTGGCGTTGACGTCGACCGGCAGGACGGTCACCCCGTGGCGCTTCGTGTCGTTGACGAGGACCTCGACCGGGTAGAAGCCCATCGGCTGGGCGTTGATCAGGCCGGCCAGCAGCTGGGCCGGATAGAACAGCTTGAGGAACGCCGATTCGTAGGCGGTCCGGGCGAACGCCGCCGCGTGCGACTTCGCGAAGCCGAACGAGGCGAACGCGGCGCACTGGCGGAAGAGCTCCTCGGCATCGTCGCGGTCCATTCCCCGGAGACGGATGCAGCCCTCGACGAACTCGACGTGGAGCTTCTCCATCTCGCGCGATGACCGCCACGTGCCCATCGCCCGGCGGAACCCGTCCGATCCGGCCGGCGTGAAGCCGGCGACGTCGATCGCGATCCGCATGACCTGCTCCTGGTAGAGGATCACGCCGA
>JANNUK010000219.1:0-3962 GCA_031395155.1 Chloroflexota bacterium
GTCTCGATCCCGAGCCGACGACCGACGTTGACGATCACCATGAGCAGGTCGCCGAACTCCTCCTCGCGATCGACCGCGCTGTCGGCGCGGGCCAATTCGCCCAGCTCCTCGGCGACCTTGTCGAGGATGCCGTCGATCGAGGGCCAGTCGTAGCCGAGCGCGGATGCCCGTTCCTGCATCTCCTGGCTGGCCGCGAGGGCCGGCATCGATCGGGCGATCCCGTCGAGGGCGCCACGCGGGGCCGCGCCGTTCGCCCCGTCCACGGCTCGCTCTTCGGCCCGCGCCTCCGCCCGCTCATCGGCCTTGATCCGCTCCCACTGCCGGTTCACGTCGGCAGCGGTCCGGGCGACCGCGTCGCCGAACACGTGGGGGTGGCGGCGGACGATCTTGCGCGCGATCGCAGCCTGGACGTCGGCGAGGTCGAACACGCCGGCCTCCGCGGCGAGCTGGGCGTGCAGGATCACCTGGAGGAGCAGGTCGCCCAGCTCCTCGGCCAACTCCGGCGTACTGCCGCCCTCCAGCGCGTCGTAGACCTCGTAGGCCTCCTCAAGCAGGTGGCGCCGCAGGGACTCGTGGGTTTGCTCGCGATCCCACGGGCAGCCGTCGGGCCGGCGGAGGCGCTCCGAGATGGCCGGCATCGCCCACGGACCGGCCGCGGCAAGCTCCGGCGCCAGAGGCGCAAGGTAGAGGGGGCCGCCCAGGTCCCAGGGCCGAAGGGCAGCCACGCTGGTCCCCTCGGTGACCCCGAACCGGCCCACCTGATGGTCTTCGGGGTACGCCCGTCCCAGAACCGCCAGCGGGTCCCGGCCGGCGGGTCCGTGGCGCCCGGGGAGCGGTGCCGGCACCGGCGGCGGTGCGGCAGGCGCGGCCGCCTGGCCCGGCGGCTCGACGCCGCCCAGCATGGTCAACGGCACCAGGAGGAGCGGCCGGGACGCCTCAAACGGCGTGCCGACCAGGTGCTCGGCCGCCACGATCTGGAGGCCGGCGGCCGGATCCAGCCCCCAGCGGAGTCGCGCTTCGGCGACGAGCGCGTCCAGCACGCCGATCCCTCGCTAGCCGATCCCGGTCGTGGAGCCCTGATCCCGGATGATCGTGTACAGGGTCGTGTCGTTCTTCTTCGCCTGGTACCAGTCCCCGTAGGCCGTGCCGCGGATCGTGGCCTCCTGCTCCGGGGACGGCGCACGCATCTCCTCGGCCACCACCTTGTAGAGGAAGATCCCGCCGCCGGCAATGTCGACCGGGTCGGTCACCTTGCCGATCTCGGTCCCGAAGATCGCCTGCTCACTCAGATCGTCGAGCTCGCCCCTCGCGATCCAGCCGGCGTCGCCGCCCTTGTCGGGTTCCGGCCCGTCCGAGTTGTCGCGTACGAGGGCCACGAAATTTCCGCCGGCATCGATCTTGGCCTTGAGGTCGCGCGCCCAGTCGATGTCCGGCGGGCGGCGCATGACCTGGACGACGTGGTAGCCGAAGGCGGACTTGAACGGCTTGATCAGGTCGCCGGCCTTGAGCCCGGGCGTGGCGATCGCTGCCAGGAAGTCCGGGTCGACGGCACTCGCGGCGTCAAAGTAGGGCAGTTTGCCGCCCGTCTGGCGGGCGCTGTTCTCGTCGCTCTCCGCGCGGGCGATCGTGTCGAACTGGTTGCGATCGGCAACGAGCTTGTCGTAGGTCGCCTGGGCCTCGACGCGGGCGGCCTCCCACGCCGGATCGCTGTCGGGCAGAGTGCCGGCGCCGCCGGGATCGTCCTTGGGCGAATAGAGGATATGGCGGACCTTGATCGCCTCGGCCGTCGGCGCGGTGCTCTCGGCGCGCAGGAAGATCTCGGCGATCCGTCGCTGCGGGCCGGGCTTCAGGGCATCTGCGACGATCTTGTCCTCGAGCTTCTGGCGGAGCTCGTCGAGGCGGACGGCGGCGCGGTACTGCTCGAGGGTCACCGCGGCCTCCTCGAGCCGGCCCTCGAAGGTCCCATCGACCGAGCCCGGGTTGATCTCCGTGACGCGCACGACATAGAACGAGCCGTCCTCGCCTTCGATCGCCTCGCTCGGGACGTTCGCCTCGGCGGCGAACACGGCCGCGGCGACCCGCGTGTCCAGGCTGAGGGCGTCCTCGGCGATCCAGCCGAGGTCTCCGGCCTGGGGTGCCGACGCGGCGGTCGACGTGGACCGCGCGACGTCATCCCACGCCTTGCCGGCCTTCAGCTCGGCGAGGGCGGCGGCGGCCTTGGCCCGGGCGGCCGCGATCTGCGCGGCGGTGGGCTCCGTGGCACCCGGATCGACCGCGGGGTCGACCTCGATGAGCCAGGCGTGGCGCGTCGGAACGATCGTCTTCTCCGTGAGCAGGCGGGTGTCGACGTCGGCGTCGCTGACGGTGACCCCCTCTTTCGCCGCGAGGTCCTCGATGACAATAATGTCGATCAGGCGCTCCAGAGAGATGATCCCGATCTGCTGACGGCGCTGGTCGAGCTGGGCCTTCGCCTGATCGAACTCGGCCTGGGCGAGCCGGCCGGCGGACAGTTCCGTGCTGAGCCGGCTCGCCTGGTATTCGACCCGGAAGCTCTCGATCGCGGCCCGATCACGGAGCTGATCGACGGTGATCGTCGTCCCATTGACGGATCCCACGGTGGCCAGGTGGTCGCCATACCAGGAGGCGACGGCGGTGGCAATGAGGATCACGACGGCAGCAACGACGACGAGGCCGAAGCCGACGTTGGTCAGCAGGTTCCGTCGATCGTTGGAGTCCATGGAGGACCGGCGCTTGACGACGGGTTTGGCGCGGAGAGTCATGGGGTCGTGGATTCCTGTGGGGTGACCGGCTGACGCCGGGATGGAACGGGGCGCGTATCGTACCGCACCGCGAGGCGTGGACCGGCCATCACGAGCCGATCAGCTCGTCGACGATCGCGAGGTAGCGCGTCGCCTCTGCATCCCAGGCCACGCGGGCGACCGCCGCGCCCATCGCGCGGATCGCGTCGCGCCGCCCGTCCGGATCGTCGACCAGCCGGGCAAGGACGCCGGCGAGGGCCTCGGCGTCACCCGCTGGATAGGCCGTCGCCATGGCCTCGGGAAGGAGGGTCTCGACCAGTGGCAGGCGTGAGCAGACCGCCGGCTTGTCCATCGCGGCGTACTCGAAGATCTTCGTCGAGAGGCTGATGTCGGTGAAGCGATCGCGCCGCGTAGGGGCGACGCCGATGTCCGCGGCGGCGATCGCTGCGGGGACCGCCTCGATCGGGATCCGGCCATGGAACTCGACAACGCCGTCCAGTGAGCGCGCGGCCACGAGCTCGCGGAGCCGATCGTCCGAATCCCCGCGACCGTAGAGGTCCAGGTGAACCGGCAGGTCCGGGCGTGCGGCGGCAAGGCCCGCAACGGCGTCGATGAGCACGTCGAGTTCATACGTGGGCGTCAGCGCGCCGGCGTACACGAGACGGAGGCGGCCGTCCTCCATGAACGCGCGGCGCGGGTGGGCCGCCGGATCGAATCGGCGGAGGGAGGGGCCATTCCGCACCACCGCGACCTTGGCGCCGGGGACGCCGAGCGCCACGAGGCGCTCGCGCAGCGCGTCGTTGACCGTCAACACGCGGCTCGCCGCGCCGATGGACAGGCGCTCCTGGAGCAGCAGAAGGCGATGGACGATCGGATTCGAGGCTCGAGGAAAGCGTGACCGGAAGAACTCGGGCATCGCCTCGTGCAGGTCGAGCAGGATCGGGACGCCGGCAAGCCGTAACGGCAGCGCCGCGAACACCAGCGCATCGGGCAACGAGTGGACCTGCACGAGGTGGTACCGGCGGGCTCGATGGAGGCGCACGGCCGCCCAGCCCGCCCGAACGATGAACGAGAGGTACTCGCGGGTATACGTCCCGAGACCGGCCCCCTGGTGGCGTTGCACGTCGAGGCGGCGCACCCTGACGCCGTCGACGACGCCTTCCGCGTTCGCGCCCGGCTGGCGCAGGGCGAGGACGTCGACGG
>JANNUK010000229.1:0-1970 GCA_031395155.1 Chloroflexota bacterium
CGGTCATCGCGATGATCGTCATCGATTGGCGCCTGACGGTCCTGTCACTCGGCTTGTTGCCGTTCTTCATGTACCTCACCTACCGGGTCGGCAAGGTTCGCCGGGAGGTCAGCGGGCTGACCCAGAAGTCGCTCGCCGAGATGTCGGCGCAGACCCAGGAGACACTCAGCGTGTCGGGCATCCTGCTGTCGAAGACGTTCGGCCAGCAACAGGCCGCCGTCGGCCGATTTCGCCAGCTGAACACGGAACTCGCCGGGCTGCAGGTCCGCCAGGCCATGGTGGGCCGCTGGTTCTTCATGATCATCGGCACGATCTTCTCGATCACCCCGGCGTTCGTGTACTGGCTGGCGGGATATCTCGCCATCGGTGGCGATCCGACGGCGCCGACGATCGGCGACATCGTGGCCTTCACGACGCTCCAGAGCCGGCTGTTCTTCCCGTTGGGCCAACTGCTCAGCGTGCAGGTCGAAATCCAGGGGGCACTGGCCCTGTTCGACCGGATCTTCGAATACCTGGAAATGGATCCCGAGATCAAGGACGCCCCTGACGCCGTCGACCTCGAACGCGCGGCGGTCCGCGGCAGGATCCGATTCCGTGATGTCGCCTTCCGCTATCCGACGCCACCACCGACGCCATCGGCGGCAGGCGCGGGGACCCTCGACGAGGGCGCCGAGCCAGGTGGCTCGAACGGGATCCCATCGGTTTCGCCCGACGCTGCTCCCGTGCCCGTGGCCCTGCCGTTCGGCGTCGAGGGCCTCGATTTTGTTGCAGAGCCGGGCCAACTCGTCGCCCTGGTGGGCCCGTCGGGTTCAGGCAAGACGACCACGACGTATCTCATCCCGCGGCTGTACGACGTCGAAGACGGCGCAGTGGAGATCGACGACCGTGATGTGCGACAGATCCGCCTCGAGAGCCTCGGGCGGACCATCGGTTTCGTGACCCAGGAGACGTACCTGTTCCACGCCAGCGTTCGCGACAACCTGCGCTATGCGAGCCCGGATGCCACCGACGACGATCTCGTCGCGGCCGCGCGGGCCGCGGCCATCCACGATCGCGTGACCGAGCTCCCGCAGGGCTACGACACGATCGTGGGCGAGCGTGGCTACAAGCTCTCGGGTGGCGAGAAGCAGCGGATTGCCATCGCGCGCGTCCTGCTCAAGGACCCGCGGATCCTCATCCTCGACGAGGCGACGTCGGCCCTCGACTCGGTGAGCGAGCGCCTGATCCAGGCGGCGTTCCTGAGGCTGATGGAGGGACGCACGACGATCGCGATCGCCCACCGGCTCTCGACCATCCTTCGCGCCGATCTCATCCTGGTCTACGACCGCGGCCGAATCGTCGAACGTGGGACGCACCGCCAGCTTCTCGCGGTCGACGGCCTCTACGCACGGCTCTACCGCGAGCAGTTCCTGGGCCACGAGGGCGCTGAGGCGGAGGTCGCTGCAGGCGCTTCGTGACGGGTCTGGCGTCGGTGGGAACACCGACTGACAGAGCGTAGCCGGACCGCTCCCGCCCGGGCTGGCGCATGATGGCGCCGCCATGAACCTGCGTGCGCCGCTGGCCCGGATCCTCGCGGCCCCGATCCGTGCACAGCTCCAGGTCGTCACCGCCGCAGGCGGCCTGATCGATGCCTCGAGCGCCGTCGGCGAGGGCACGACGTTCAGGATTCGCCTGCCAGCCGTGCCGGCTCCCGCAACTCCCGACGTGCTTGACGCTCGGGATGCCAGCCCGGGCCGCGGCGGTACCGAGCGCATCCTGGTCGTCGAGGATGACGACGCCGTCCGCCGACTGGCCGTGCGCGGACTGTCGTCGGCCGGGTACGTCGTGCTGGAGGCGGCGAATGGTGCGGACGCGGTTCGCGTCGCGGCAGATCTCGACGCACCCATCGACCTGGTCCTGTCCGATGTGGTCATGCCGGGCGTGCGCGGCGCGACGGCCGTAGCAGACGTGCGGCGCAATCACCCGGAGGC
>JANNUK010000258.1:0-26949 GCA_031395155.1 Chloroflexota bacterium
TTCGCCTCGGCGACCGACGCCAAGCGCGAGCTCGTCATCATCGATACCGAGACCACCGGGACGGACCCGAAGATGTCCGATCTCGTCGAAATCGCCGCGGTCAAGATCAGGGGAACGAAGGTCGTCGACCGCTGGTCGACGTTCGTCAATCCCGGTCGACCGATCATCGGCAACCAGATGCACGGGATCACGGACAAGGACGTGAAGGGCGCTCCGAGCCCGAAGGAGGCAGCCGACAAGCTGCTGGCCTTCGTCGGCGACGCGCTTCTCGTCGGTCACAACGTGGGCTTTGACCTGGGCTTCATCGAAGAGGCCAGGGGCGACGGTTTCCGCTTCCAGGCCGGCACGTACATCGACACCCTGGTGATTGCCCGCGATGGCTATCCGGGTGCCGAGTCGTACAAGCTGGGCGACTTGGCCAAGTTCTTCGGCGTCGAGCTGTCGCAGAGCCATCGGGCGCTCCCCGATGCCGAGGCAACGGCCAACCTGCTGTTGTGGTTCGCAAACGACCTTCCGGGTCGGATCTCGACGCTCCGCGAGTCGATCGGCAATGCCGTGCGCGCGCAGCGCACCGGCGGCGACACGACGGCGCTGCTCGAGGCGGCCAAGCGCCAGGCGCGCGTCAGCAAGAGCCTGTTCAACCTCATCCAGAAGCAAACCGTGCGCCGGCTCGTCATCGACGAGGGAATCCGGATCGACGGCCGCGGCCTGACCGACCTCCGTCCGATCTCGGTTGAGGTCGGGCTCGTTCCACGAGCCCACGGTTCCGGCCTGTTCACGCGCGGTGAGACGCAGGCGCTGACCGTCGCAACGCTTGGTTCTTCCTCGGATGTGCAGCGGATCGACACGATCAGCCCCGAGACCGAGAAGCGCTACCTCCACCACTACAACTTCCCGCCCTACAGCACCGGCGAGAACAAGATGATGCGCGGGCCCAGCCGGCGCGACATCGGCCACGGCCACCTGGCCGAGCGGGCCCTCATTCCGGTCCTGCCGAGCCACGAGGAATTCCCCTACGTGATCCGCCTCGTCAGCGAGTGCGTGACCTCGAACGGGTCCACGTCAATGGCTTCGACGTGCGGCTCGACCCTTGCCCTCATGGACGCCGGGGTCCCGATCAAGGCACCCGTCGCCGGAGCGGCGATGGGCCTGATCAGCGAACCGGACGGCTCATTCGTCGTCCTGACCGACATCCTCGGCAAGGAAGACTCGATCGGCGACATGGACTTCAAGGTGACCGGCACGCGGGACGGCGTTACCGCCCTGCAGATGGACATCAAGGTCCAGGGGATCAGCGAGGCGATCATCCGTGACGGCCTCAAGCAGGCCCTCGCGGCTCGCCTGACGATCCTCGACAAGATGGCCGAGGTCATGCCCGAGGCTCGCCCGGACATGAGCGATTTCGCGCCACGGATCACCACGATCAAGATCAACCCCGAGAAGATCCGCGAGATCATCGGCAAGGGTGGATCGATGATCCGCAAGATCCAGGAAGAGACCCAGACCGAGATCAACGTCGAGGACGACGGCACCGTGGAGATCGCGGCCGTCTCCGGCGAGAACGCGCGAAAGGCGATCACCTGGATCGAGAGCCTCACCCGTGAGGTCGAAGTCGGCGCCCTGTACATGGGCAAGGTCACGCGGATCATGGGCTTCGGCGCATTCGTCGAGATCCTCCCCGGCAAGGAAGGCCTCGTCCGGATCGGCGAACTGGCCGACTACCACGTTCCCACCGTCGAGGACGTCGTGTCCGTCGGCGACGAGATCATGGTCGTCGTGCTCGAAGTCGACCGCCAGGGCCGCGTGAACCTGTCGCGCAAGGCCGCGATGCAGCGCCATCTGGCCAAGGAACCGGTCTGACCCGACCGCTCCGCACCTCAACGAACCTCGAGCGAGCCGCCGGGAGACCGGCGGCTCGCTGGTATACTCGATCGGTGCCCGCGGACCTGTACAGCACAGCGGAGCCGTGTCCAGGATGAGCGACCGAACCCCAATCGTCGCCGTCGTCGGCGCCACCGGCGTGGTGGGGCGGACGATGATCCAGGTTCTGATGGAGCGGGCCTTTCCGATGGCCGAGCTGCGTCTTCTCGCGTCGGCACGTTCGGCCGGGCGCGAGGTTTCCGTCGACGGCCGGCTGACGACGGTGCACGAGGCGACGGCCGATGCCTTCGATGGTGTCGACATCGCGCTGTTCTCGGCCGGCGGTGGAACCTCGCGGGAGCTGGCGCCGATCGCGGTTGCCCGCGGCGCGACGGTGATCGACAACTCCAGCGCGTGGCGCATGGACCCGGGCGTGCCGCTCGTCGTGAGCCAGGTCAATCCCGAGGATCTCGAGTGGCACGAGGGGATCATCGCCAACCCGAACTGCTCGACGATGCAGATGGCGCCGATCCTCATGGCCCTGCGCGACAGCGTCGGTCTCGAGCGGGTGATCGTGGACACGTATCAGAGCGTGTCGGGGACCGGCGGCGCGGCGATCGCCGAGCTCGAGGGCCAGATCCGGGCGCACGTTGCCGGCGAACCCAAGACGGCCACCGTCTATCCGCACCCGATCGCCTTCAACGCGCTGCCCGAGATCGACGTGTTCCTCGACAACGGCTACACGAAGGAAGAGTGGAAGGTCGTCACCGAGAATCGGAAGATCCTGCACCTCCCGGATCTCCGGATCTCGTGCACGGCCGTCCGGATCCCCGTTTTTGTCAGCCACTCCGAGGCTATCCACGTCGAGACCCGCGAACCCATCGATCCGGAAGCCGCGCGACGCTCGTTCGGTGCCGTGCCGGGGGTCACCGTTGTGGACGATCCGGCCACCCACAGCTATCCGCTGGCCGCGGAGGCCGCAGGAAGCGATGAGATCTTCGTCGGCCGCGTCCGCCAGGACCAATCGGTGCCGGACGGACGGGGCATCGCGTTCTGGGTCGTCTCCGACAACCTGCGCAAGGGCGCCGCGACGAACGCCGTGGAGCTCGCCGTCGAACTGGTCGGCCGCGGCTGGACCCGCGCCGCTTCTCGACGCGGGGTCGCCGCCGGCCGGGGTCCCGCGTGACCGACGTCGAGCGCACCACCGCGCTCGAGACCATCGCCGAGGAGGTCCGGGCATGCACGCGATGCCGCCTCCACGAAACGCGCACCAAGGCGGTGCCGGGTGAGGGGAGTGCCGACACCGAGGTCGTGTTCATCGGCGAGGGCCCCGGATTGAACGAGGATCGCCAGGGGCGGCCCTTCGTCGGACGCGCCGGCGACCTGCTGACGCGCCACCTGGGGCTGATCGGCTGGGATCGCCGCGACGTGTTCATCACGAACGTGGTCAAGTGCCGGCCGCCTGAGAACCGGGATCCGGAGCCGGACGAGGTCGCGGCCTGCTACCCATATCTGCA
This sequence comes from Chloroflexota bacterium, assembly GCA_031395155.1. Classification (GTDB taxonomy): domain Bacteria; phylum Chloroflexota; class Limnocylindria; order Limnocylindrales; family CSP1-4; genus CAKKPP01. The sequence continues at coordinate 3,378 of JANNUK010000258.1, forward strand.
GCGGCAGCTCGAGGCGCTCGACCCGGCGCTGGTCGTCACGCTCGGGCGCCATTCCATGGCCCGTTTCCTCCCCGAAGCACGGATCTCGCGCGACCACGGCACGTTGCGCTCGGTGGATCCCGCGACCGGCGCACGTCGGGCGCTCGTCTACCCGATGTTCCATCCCGCCGCCGCGCTCCGCTCGCCGGATGTCGCTCGCCAGAGCGAGGAGGACATCCGGGCGGTGCCGGGTGTGCTCCTCGAGGCGCGCGGGTACCGTGAACAAACGGAGCCCATGGTTCCGGGTATGGCCACCGAGGTCACGGTTGCCACCGCTGTAAGCGAGGAGCTGGTCGTCGCGACCCTCGCGGGCCGTCCAGCTGGCGAACCGGAACCCGATCCGGCCGATCAACTCACACTCTTCTGAATTCGTCACACAGGATCACCATGCCAACTGATATCCCGCTTCGGATCATCCCGCTCGGTGGAGTGGGGGAGATCGGCAAGAACATGTACGTGTTCGAGTACGGCGACGACATCGTCGTCATCGACTGCGGGCTGATGTTCCCCGAGGCCGAGATGTACGGGATCGACCTCGTCATCCCGGACGTCAGCTATCTCCGCGAGCGCAGCGACAAGGTCCGGGCCTTCCTGATCACCCATGCCCACGAGGACCACGTCGGCGGACTGCCCTACATCCTGCCCGACTTCCCCGGAGTGCCGGTCTACGCATCGACGCTCGCCCGCGGGCTCCTCGGCAACAAGATCAAGGAGCACAAGCTCCACAACAACCCGCTGCTGCCCCTGGACCCGGGCGATGAGATCGATATCGGACCGTTCCACGTCATGCCGTTCCGCGTGGGCCACTCCATCCCCGATGCGATGGGGATCGGGCTCAGGACGCCGGTCGGCACGGTCGTGCACACCGGTGACTTCAAGTTCGACCACACCCCGGTCGATGGGAAACTCTCGGATTTCGCGATCCTCGCCGCTCTCGGCGCCGAGGGTGTCGTCTGCCTGTTGTCTGACTCGACGCGCGCCGAGAATCCGGGCTACACCCCGTCCGAGCGGACCGTCGGCGAGGCCTTCCGCGAGATCATGGAACCGCTCGACGGTCGCGTGATCGTGGCCACGTTCGCGAGCAACATCGCGCGCCTCCAGCAGGTGCTCGATGCCGCCGCCACCATGGGCCGCAAGACCACCGTCATCGGCCGTTCCATGGAGCAGAACTTCCGGATCGCCACGGACCTCGGCTACCTGAAATACGACCCCGCCATGATCGTCGCGAAGGACAAGATCTCGAGCGTCCCCGACGACAAGCTGGTGATCGCCACGACCGGCGCCCAGGGCGAGCCGATGGCCGGCCTCGCGCGGATGGCCAACCGCGACCATCGGTTCGTGGAGATCCAGCCGGGCGACACCGTCATCGTGTCGGCCAGCCCCATCCCCGGCAACGAGGAGGAGGTTGCGCGGACCATCGACAACTTGTTCAAGGTCGGCGCGAACGTCTTCTACCACACGATCAAGCGGGCGCATGTCTCGGGCCACGCCAGCCAGGAGGAGTTGAAGCTGATGCTGGGGCTGACCAAGCCCCGCAACTTCATCCCGATCCACGGCGAGTTCCGGATGCAGGTGCAGCACGGTCGCCTGGCGATCGATACGGGCGTCGATCCGAACAACGTGTTCATCATCGAGAACGGCCAGCCGATCGAGATCTCGGCCGATGGCAGTGCCAAGCGCGGCACGCCGGTTACCGCCGGATACGTATACGTCGACGGCCTGTCCGTCGGCGATGTCGGCGACATCGTCCTGCGCGATCGTCGCGCTCTTGCCAACGACGGGATCTTCATGGTCGTCGTGACCGTCGACAAGCAAACCGGGACCGTCATCGGCAGGCCGGAGGTCATCACGCGCGGCTTCGTCCCGCAGAACGAGCAGGATCCGATGCTCGAGGAGGCCGTCACCCGGGTGGTAGCCTCGATCGAGAACCCGGGCGACCACATCACCGAGATCGCGCTGCTGAAGAGCCAGATCAAGGAAGGCGTCTCGCGCTACCTGTACGAGCAGACGAAGCGCCGCCCGATGGTCTTCCCGGTCGTCGTCGAGGTCTAGGCACATGGCGACGCGTCGACGAGTCTCGTCGAGCCGGACCGGATCGCGAACGCGGCGGCGAGCGCGAGGTTTCACGATGCCTCGCATCAACCTGCCCGCCGTCAGCCCCGACGTGACCCGCTCGATCATCGGGCTCGTCTTGCTGGTCGTCGGTGCGGTGACCCTCATCGCGCTGATCCTGCCCGGCGAGGGTCGGCTGACCGACTGGTGGCGCGACTCCTTTGCCCCGTACTTCGGTGCCGGTCGGTACCTGCTTCCGTTCCTGCTGCTCGGCGCCGGCTACTACCTCGAGTGGGGCCGTGGCAGGCAGCCTGGTTCCGGCTGGGGCGCGACGCTGCTGGGCATGACGATCACCTACGGCGGGCTTCTCGGTGCGCTTCAGGTCAGCGGTATACGAGAGGGCGGTCGCATCGGCCGCTTCCTGGCGGAGCTCTTCGTGCCGGCGATCACCGCTCCGGGGGCGTTCGTGGTCCTCGGCGCGATCGCTGTCGTAGGCCTCATCGTCGCGTTCGAGATCCGGCTCCAGGACCTCGTTCGGCCGGGTGCCGCGATGGCTCGCTGGCTCGGGACCGCGGCTGCGGCCTCGATGCGTCGTGAGCCGGGCGCGGCCACGGAGCGCGCCCGTGCGTCGGACGGCAACGGTGCGACGTCCGCGGCCGGGGGCCGGCGCGGGGCGCGTGGTGGCCTGCCTGCGGCCGGCGATACGCCCGGTCAGACCGGGATCTGGAGCCGCAGCGGCGACGACGGACCGAACATCCCGGTCGCGGTGCCCAGTACGGCCATGACATCGGCCACGTTCGCGCCGGCGCGCGTCGCCGGGACGCTGGGCGCAGCCTCCGGCCCGACCGCGGAGCCACCGCGCTTCGTGCGCGATCCCGACGACATCACCGACGCCAGCGATTCGCCGCCGACGAAAGAGCGAATTGCCTATCAACTCCCGCCGATCACGCTCCTCGAGGACGTGCCTGCCTCGGCCTCGCCCGGCGGGGAGGAGGTCGATCACAAGCGGAACGAGGAGATCATCGTCCGCAAGCTGGCCAGCTTCAACATCCACGCCAAGATCGTTGGGCGCAACGCCGGCCCCGTTGTGACCCAGTACGAGGTCCAGCCGGCGCCGGATATCAAGGTGAGCCGGATCGAGGCCCTGTCCGACGACCTGGCCATGGCCCTTGCCGCCCGCTCGCTGAGGATCGAGGCGCCGATCCCCGGCAAGAGCGCCGTCGGGATCGAGCTGCCGAACAAGGACTTCGACGTCGTCTCCCTGCGTGGGATTCTCGAGAGCGTCGACGTCGGGGCGTCCGGGTCCAAGCTGACCTTCGCCCTCGGTCGCGACGTGGCCGGCCGCGCGCAGGCCGTGGACCTGGCCAAGATGCCGCACCTGCTCATCGCCGGCGCGACGGGCTCGGGCAAGAGCGTCATGGTCAACGCGCTCATTGCGAGCCTGCTCTGCGAGGCGACACCCGACGAGGTCCGGATGATCCTCATTGACCTCAAGCGCGTGGAGCTCGCCGGCTACAACGGGCTGCCCCACCTGTTGGTGCCGGTCATCACGGAACCGGAGCGCGCCAAGGCCGCGCTCAAGTGGGCGGTCAACGAGATGGAGGGCCGCTACCGGCGATTCGCCGGCGCGACCGCCCGCAACATCCGCGGCTACAACGACACGCGCGCCGATCCCGAGGATCGCATGCCGTATATCGTCATCGTCATCGACGAACTCGCCGACCTGATGATGCGCGAGGGCAAGAACATCGAAGAACCCATCGTCCGGCTGGCCCAGAAGGCGCGCGCCACCGGGATCCACATGGTGCTGGCCACACAGCGACCCTCGGTGAACGTGGTAACGGGGCTCATCAAGGCGAATTTCCCCTCGCGGATCGCCTTCGCCATGGCCTCGCAGATCGATTCTCGGACGATCCTCGACACGCCCGGCGCGGAGGATCTGATCGGTCGCGGCGACATGCTCTACCAGCCCTCCGACCTGCCCCGACCGATGCGCCTCCAGGGCGTATTCGTATCCGATCCAGAGATCTCGCGGATCACCGACAACTGGCGCGCACAGATCGAGGACCCTCACTACGACCTGTCCATCGTCGAAAGTGACGAGGGCCCCGGAACCACCGAGATCATCGCCGACGAGGATGCCGATCGGCTTCTGCCCGATGCCGTCGAGGTCATCCGGGAGTACGATCGCGCCTCGGCGTCGCTGCTCCAGCGCCGCCTGAAGGTGGGCTATGCTCGGGCGGCTCGAATGATTGACCAGCTGGAGGCGCGGGGCTACATCGGGCCATTCGATGGATCGAATGCCCGACAGGTGCTCCGGCGCGATGAGCCGACGTTCGGCGATCCGGCCGTCGATCGAGACGAGGACGAATGACCGCACGGGACCAGGCACGACGCGCGACACTGGAGGGACGAGCCAGATCGGCCCGATCGCCGATCGAGGCCGTCGCCGGCCCGCCCCTGCCCGAGCGTCTGTTCACCGCGCGCGAGCGGAAGGGCGTGGACCTGTACCGCGCCGAACGCGACACCAAGATTCGCGCCCACTACCTCGCAGCCCTGGAACGCGGCGACTATGCCGAGCTGCCGGGAGCGGTTTACACGAAGGGATTCCTGCGCAACTACGCGCTGTACCTGGGACTCGACCCGGAGGATGTGCTCCTCCAGTGGCGCCTCGAGCGCGGTGAGGATGTTCCCAGCGAACCCGTGGTCGTCGTGTCGCGGCCGATCGAGACGACGGCTCGCGGGCTGACGTTCAGCCCGAGTGTCATTGTCGCGGCGCTGATGACGATGGGCATCCTGGTGTTCGGTGCCTACCTCGCCGTGCAGCTCCTCCGGTTCGCGAAGCCGCCCACGCTCGACGTCACCGATCCGCCGGTGGCCCTCCTCGATGTCGACGAGCTGACAACCTCGTACGTCATCTCGGGCAGCTCGATCGCCGGCGCGTCGATCGCGGCGTCAACGCCCGGACGCGATCAGCCGTATCGCGTCACGGCCGGCCCCGACGGGACATGGTCGCTCGAGGTCGAGCTCCGCCGCGGCAAGAACCAGTTCGACATCACCGCAACGGATCCCGAAACCGGCAAGCAGGCGGAGACGCCCCGCCAGGTGTTCATTACCGTGCCGTTTCTCCTCATCCAGACGCCGACGCTGGCCGTTGACCAACCGTCGGAGGGCACGACGTTCGCGAACGGTGCCATTCCCGTCGAAGGCCGGGCGACGAATGCGACAACGGTCACCGTGTCGGCCGCGTACCTGGGCCCGATCGACGGCGAGCCGGTCGTCTCCACCCCCGCGCCGAGCGTCGACCCGGGGGCTTCGCCCCCGGCATCCCCCGGTCCGGCACCCGTCGTCATCGCGGTGGGCGAGGACGGCGCGTTCAGCACGCCTCTGGAGCTCACCGCCGGGCGCTGGGCCATCACGATCACCGCGACCTCGGAGCAGGGCAAGGCCGCGTCACAGACCCGGAGCGTGGCCGTGGCATTCGAGGGCGTGAACCTCGTCGTCGCGATCAAGGGCGGCCCCGCGTGGTTGAAGGTCTGGGTGGACGGGCTGCTCGAATCGTCGATTCCTGCCGCCGGAGTTTCGCTGCCGAGCGGCAGGACGCTGACGTTCACGGCGAAGGAGTCGATCGAGGTCAGAACGGGATCCTCGGGCGTGACCCACTTCACCCTCAACGGAACGTCACTCGGCGCACTCGGCAAGTCTGGAATCCCCGAAACCTGGCTCTTCCGACCGCCGGACCCGCCTCTCAAGACCCAGCGGCGCTGAGGCCGTGGGCACGCCCGACTTCGAGGCCACGGCGGCCCGGCTCCAGGCGGCCTGTATCGCCCGTGGCCTGACCGTGGCGACCGCCGAGTCGTGTACCGGCGGAGCGATCGCCGAGGCGATCACGGCCGTCGCCGGATCGTCGGGCTACTTTCGCGGCGCGATCGTGTCATACGCCGTCGACACCAAGGCCTCCCTTCTGGGCGTGGATCCCGACGTTGTTGCGGCGCACGGTGCGGTGAGTGCCCAGGTGGCCGTGGCGATGGCCGTCGGGGTACGAGAGCGTCTCGTAACGTCCGTCGCGGTCTCCGTCACCGGGATTGCCGGGCCGTCCGGGGGCTCGGCTTCGAAACCGGTGGGCCTGACCTATCTCGGACTCGCCGATCAGGCGGGCGGCGACGTGCGCCGCTTCCACTGGACCGGCGACCGATCCGAGAATCGGGCCGAGAGCGTCCGCGCGGCGCTGGAGTGGCTCGTCGACTGGGCCGAGGCGCAACCGGCGTGAGCCTGTCCGGCGGGACCCCCGCGATCGGAGGCGCCCTCGACGCAGTTCGGGCGCCGCGACACATCGAGGCGACCGAGGTGATCCACGTGGTCGGGGCCGCCGGTGCCGGAGCCAGCGCCGCCGCGCTCCTCGCAGCGGCGTCGGGAGCCGCGTCGTCCGGCTGCGATGCAGGTGGCGCATCGCCGTATACGGCCGCACTCGAGGCGGCGGGGATCGAACTCGCGTGGGCCCACGACGCGAGTCACGTGGCCGGCCCCCCCGTCCCGACCCGCGTCGCGGTGACCAAGGCGCTCACGGCGATCGCGCCCGACCACCCGGAGCTGCTGGCGGCCCGCGCGGCCGGGATCGCCGTCGAACCCTGGCAGCAGGTGGTCGCGGATGCGGCCGTTGGACGCACGCTGATCGGCGTCGCGGGCACGCACGGCAAGAGCACGACCGCCGGCTGGCTGACCCATGTCCTGACGAGTGCGGGGCTTGACCCGGGCGCGTTCGTGGGGGCCCTTCTCCCGGCTTCCCTGACCGGTGGGATCCCGTCGACGGTGCGCGCGGGGCGCGGCGACGAGTTCATTGTCGAAGCGGATGAGTACGCGGGCAACTTCGATGCCTACCGGCCCCAGGTCGCGATCCTGACCTCGATCGATTGGGACCATCCCGACGTGTTTCCTGATCGCACGGCCGTCGTCGACGCGTTCGAGCGCTGGATCGTTGCCATGGGCGAGGGTTGGACCGACAACCGCGCAAGGGCCCACCCCGTCCTCGTGGCCAATGTCGGCGATCCCGGCGTCGCGGAGCTGATCCGGCGGCTCGACGGCCGATCATGCACGGTGCTGACGTACGCGCTCGTCCCGACGGAGCCGGCTCGCTCCACGGGATCCGGTCCTTCAATCATCGGGCGGATCGTCGATGCGGCCCCGCGCGCAACGACTGTGGACATTCTCGGTCTGCCCGACGCGGACCGTCCGGTCCGCGTCAACCTGCCCACGGCCGGCCGGCACAACGCGGCAAATGCGCTGGGTGTGGCGGGTGCCGCAGCCGCGATCGGCGTGGCCCCGGAGGCCATCGTGATCGGCCTCGAAACGTTTCCGGGGGTCGGCCGGCGCCTGGAGTGGAAGGGTGAGGTGGCCGGTGTCGCCGTCTACGACGACTACGGCCACCACCCCACCGCGATCGTCGAGACCGTGCGCGCGGTGCGCCAGCGGGAACCCGGGCGGCGCGTCTGGGCAGCGTATGAGCCGCTGACGTACCATCGAGCGGCCGCCCTGCACGACGAGTTTGCCGACGCCCTGGCAACCGCCGATGCCGTGGCCGTCGCTCGCATCTGGGCCGGTCGCGATGTCGACACGTCGGTCGACTCGGCCGAGGCGCTTGCGGCGTCGGTCGCCGACCGCCGGCCGGGAATTCCGGTGAGGGCTCCGGGAGACGTCGATGACACGGCGGTCTGGCTGGCCGGCCAGGTCCGTACCGGGGACGTGGTGCTGGTCATGGGTGGCGGCAGGAGTTATCGAATCGGTGAGCGGCTCCTCGAGCTGCTGCAGGGAGACTGAAAAGACAGATGGCTGGAGACATTTCGTTCGACATCGTGAGCGAATTCGATGCCCAGGAGCTTCGCAACGCCCTCGATCAGGTTCGACGCGAGGTCCAGCAGCGCTACGACTTCAAGGGCGTGACGGTGGAACTCACGCAGGAGGCTGACGAAATCAACCTCCTCACCGATGACGAGTACCGGGCCACGGCGCTCAAGGACCTGATCGAAACGAAGGCGGTCAGGCGCAGCCTCTCGCTCAAGATCTTCGACTGGGGCAAGGTCGAGCCGGCCGGCGGCAACAAGGTCCGCCAGAAGATCGGGCTCCGACGGGGTCTCAGCGACGAACTGGCGAGGAAGATCTCGAAGCTCATTCGCGAGGAGTTTCCCAAGGTGAAGCCGCAGATCCAGGGCGACAGCCTGCGAGTCGCGGGAAAGAGCCGGGACGAACTGCAGCATGTCATCGCCCGGCTTCGCGAACTCGACGTCGAGTCGCCGCTGCAATTCCAGAATTACCGGTAGGGCCCGCCGATGATGCCCGGATCCCGCCTCGCCCGCTGGATCGTCACCCTCATCGTGACCGTCATGATCCTGAGCATGATCCTGTCGACAGGCGCTTTCTCGGCGTTCTCGTGACCGACGAAGCCCTCGAGGCGATCACGGCCGGTCTGGACGGGCTCGAGGGACTCGTCCTGGACGAGACCGTGGTCGAACCCGAACCGGCGCTTGAACCCGAACCGGCGCTTCAACCCGAACCGGCGCCTGAACCGGAACCGGACTCCGCAGTCGCGTCCGAGCCCGATGTCGAGCCCGAGCACGAATCGGCGGTGATTGAACCCACCGGTGCGCCTGCCGAGCCGCCGCCGCCGCCGCCCATCGAGCCGCGCACGGTCGGCCGGGCGATCGCCGACGCGCTGCGCGTCGCAGGGGTTCGCTTTGCGTTCACCGTCCCGGGTGAGAGCTTCCTCGGCCTCCTCGACGGGCTCCAGGCCGCCGACATCCGCGTGGTCGCCACCCGCCATGAGGGCGCCGCCTCGTTCATGGCCGAGGCCTACGGGCAACTCACGGGTCGTCCCGCCGCGTGCATCGGGACCCGGGCCGTCGGTGCGGCCAACCTGTCGATTGGGATCCACACGGCTCGCCAGGACTCGACGCCGATGTTCTCGATCGCCGGTCAGGTCGATCGGTCGAATCTCGGTCGAGAGGCCTTCCAGGAGGTCGACCAGGTCGGAACGTTCGGGCGCCTCGCCAAGTGGTCGGCGGAGCTCACCGATCCGGCGCGCACGGCAGCGGTGATGACCGAGGCCCTGGCGTACGCGCTCGGGGGACGTCCCGGACCCGTCCACCTGTCGATTCCCGAGGACGTGCTCGACGAGATCATCCCGGGTGATGACGGCACCTCGCCGGCCCGTCCTCCGCGTCCGCGTGCCCCCGACCACGACGTCCGGGCCGTCCTTCAGCTGCTCGCTGAGGGCCGTCGTTCGGTCATCCTCGCCGGCGGGGGCGTCCTCAACGCGCGGGCGTCGAACGAGCTGATTCGCCTTGCCGAGCTGCTGGATGTCCCGATCGTCGCAGCGTGGCGTCGAGGCGACGTCGTATCGAACGATCACCCGCTGTACCTCGGGATGGCCGGCTACGGCGCTCCGGCCACGGTTCGGGAGCGCCTCGAGCGGGCGGATGCCATGCTCGTTCTCGGTTGCCGCCTGAGCGAGATCACGTCCTTCGGCTACACGATTCCCGCCGAGGGGACCCGATGGGCCCACGTCGACACCGACCCTCGTCGGATTGGGCCTGGCTTGCATGCCGCCGATATCGCCGTAACGGCGGACGCCAAGGCGTTTCTCAAGGCGGGGATCGCACGCCTGTCCGGTGCCGCCCTCGAGGCGTCGACCGTCGACGCCCGGCGTGAGGTGAATCTCGAGGACCGCGCGGCCTGGGAGGTCGCAACGGTGATCGACGTCCACCCGTGGTCGGGTCCTGGGATCCATCCCGGCCGGATCGTGACGACGCTCCGTGACGTGCTGCCCGACGAGGCGATCCTGACCACCGACGCCGGCAGCTTCGGAACGTGGTTTGCCCGCGGCTTCCGTTTCCGTCGGCCCGGTACGTTCCTCGGCCCCACCTCCGGGGCGATGGGTTATGGGCTACCTGCGGCCATCGCCGCAGCGCTCGTCCATCGCGATCGCCCCGTCGTCGCCATCGTCGGCGACGGCGGCCTCGGGATGTCCATGGCCGAGCTGGAAACCGCGGTGCGCGAGCACGCCAGGGTCATCGTCCTCGTGTTCGACAACGAGTCGTACGGCATGATCCGCTCCTACCAGGATCGACGGCCGGCCGCCCCGCTGGCCACCGACCTCGGCCCGATCGACTTCGCGGCCGTTGCCCGGGCCTGTGGCGCTCGTGGCGTGCGGGTCGAGACGGACGACGCCTTCGAGCCGGCGCTCCGCCAGGCGCTCGCGGAGGACAGACCAACGGTCATCCACCTCCGGTTCGATCGGGCGTGGACATCGGTCGACGCGCAACCCTGAGCGCGGTGCTGACCACGTTCCATCTGACGCCGCGCGACACCTGGGAGGCGTCGGATCCGGGGAGTCCGTATGCGGCCCCATCCCTCGCGACCGAGGGGTTGATCCACTGCACCGACGGGGTCGATGCGATGGTCGCGACCGCGAACCGCCACTACGGCGAAGCGGCAGGGGAGTTCGTGGTGCTGACGGTGGACCTCGATGCCTGCGGCAACCCGTGGCGGATTGATGATCCCGGAACGCCTTACCCGCACGTCTACGGCCCGATCGAGCGCGGCGCGATCCTCGCGGTCACGCCCATCCCGCGCGATTCGACCGGGCAGTTCCTGAAATTCGGTGCGGCCGACGACTGACTGCGTGTCAGGCGCCGGCGTCCCTGCGATCGCCTCGCCGAACGACCAGCATCGAGCCGGCCGCGCCGGCAAGAGCCACCGTGGAACCGGCCAGGAACGCGGCGGGGATCCCACCGACCGATGCGACGAAGCCGAACACCATCGGGCCGCCTCCGAAGGCCAGGTCGATCGCGACCGTCATCGTCCCCATCGCGGCACCGCGTTCGTGCGGCGCGACCCGGCTCATGACTGCGGAGAAGAAGGCGGGCGTCGTGAATGCAACGCCGAGGGCAAGGATCCCCGAGCCGACGAACAGGCCGACCGCACTCGGCAGCAGGGCGACGATGGCGATCCCGACGGCCGTCAGCGCCAGCGCGGCACCGCCCAGGCGGAATGGCCGCACCCGGTCGGGCAGCTTGGCGAACACGAGCCTCGTGCCGACCACGATGAGTCCGAACTCAAGCATGACCAGGCTCCAGTCGGCCACGCCGATGGCCTCCGCGTGGAGGGCCACGAAGGCAAAGAAGCCGGCCATGGCCGCGATCCCGCTGAGCAGCGCCAGCCCGGGGCCGATCGCTGCCCGATGGATGAGCGGGACGACAGGCGCATCGGTCTCGATCGGCTGCGCCGTCTCGGGGATCCGGGTCGCGATGACCGCGGCAAGAAGTGCGAGAGCGGCTGCACCCAGCCAGGCGAGCGTGAATCCACCGATGCCGAGGAGGGATTGTCCGATCAATGGTCCGACGGCGATGCCCAGGTACAGGGACAGCGAGTTGATGCTGAGGGCCTCGCCGGTTCGCTTGGGTGGTGCCAGGTCCGCCAGGGCTGCGAAGCCGGCGACGAAGAAGAACGCCTCGGCGACCCCGAGCACGAGACGGAGGCCGATCATCACGGTGAGATCGGGCGCGATCGCGTGGGCGGCCGTCGCCGCTGCGTAGAGCAGCGCCCCGCCGATCAGCAGAGGCCGCCGCCCTCGACGATCGGACGTCCGTCCTGCGAGCGGCCGGAGGAAGAGCGCGGTCAGGGCGAGTGCGCCGACCGCGATCCCCACACCCACCTCGTCGGCACCGAATGCCTTCGATGCGAACAGCGGAGCGAGCGGGATCTCGAGGCCGCCGGCGGTGAAATACGCGAACTCGGCCAGGGACAGGGCGATGAACGCAGGCGTGAAGAGGCGCGGCTCGTCCTCAAGCCTGGCGGTCGCGGGGACGCCCGACCCAGCCATGTCGGAATCATGCTACTCGGTCAGGTCGCGAGCAGAAGACCTCTACCGGTCGATCGAGGCCCTTGAGGGTGTGCTGGCCGGGAGGATCGAACCGAAGGCCGCTGCCGTCGACAAGGCCCCGAGTGACCGCGGACACGATGACCTCCGAGCGGCCGCCCAGGGTCATGATCCGCGCGACGGCATGGACCGCAATCCCGCCTCAAGGACGCGGCGAGTGTCCTGACGGCTAGGATGCACAGCGTGGATCTTGCGCCCAACACGAACGCCGATCGTTGGCTCCTCGAGGAGACGCTGGTGGCATCCGGCGGGGGAGGCGATCAGTGACCGACGAGCGCTGCTTCCTCTCGGCGAGCCGGCTAGCAGACGACATCCGATCCGGTCGAGCCACGTCGGCCGAGGTCGTCGAGGCCTGCCTGGCCAGGATCTCTGAGGTCAACCCGATCATCAATGCGGTGGTCAAACTCGCGCCCAATGCACGGGAGGAGGCCCGTCGCGCCGACGCTGAGCTGCGCGACGGGCGGATTCGGGGCCCACTCCACGGCGTGCCGTTCACGCTCAAGGATTCGATCGACACCGCCGGCGTCGTGACCACGGCCGCGTCGGTTGGATGGCGAGACCGCGTCCCCGAGCGCGATGCGACTGTCGTCGCTCGCCTGAAGGCCGCCGGCGGCATCCTGATCGGCAAGACGAACACGCCAGAGTTCACCTGGTCGGCCGAGACAACGAACGACGTGTATGGTCGCACGTCGAACCCCTACGATCCTGCCCGCACGCCCGGCGGCAGCAGCGGGGGACCGGCGGCAATCGTGGCGGCCGGAGGCTCGCCATTCGACATCGGCAGCGACACCGGCGACAGCATTCGCCAGCCGGCGCACGTGTGCGGGATCGCGGGTCTCAAGCCCACCAGCGGGCGGGTACCGCGGACGGGACACTGGCCGTCGTTCCGCGGCCTCCTCGAGAACCTCACCCAGCTCGGGCCGATGGCCCGTCGCGTCGAGGACCTCGTGCTCATCCTGCCGATCATCGCCGGCCCGGACGGCGAGGACCCGCACGTTCACCCGGTCCCGCTGGGCGACCCTGCCGTGGTCCGCCCAGAGACGCTGCGGACGGTCGTCTTCACCGACAACGGCGTTCGGACGCCGACGGCCGAGACCGTGGTGACCGTACGCCGCGCGGCCGACGCCCTTGCCGACGCCGGCGCGCAGGTGCGCGAGGAGGTCCCGCCGCGGATCGGCGAGGCAGCCGACGTCTGGCGGCGGCTGATCGATGCCGACGGTCGGTCGTGGCTCCAGCGGTTGATCACGGCAGCCGGTACGGTGGGCCGCGGCTCATACGCGGGCGATGCGGATTGGCCCGACGACCTGGTCCCCCTCCCCGGCGATCGGCTCAGTGCGCTGGTGGAGGGGGCCGACGACGTGCGCTCCGCGCTGCTCCGCTGGATGCAGGACGTCGACCTGATCGTCTGCCCAGTCATGCCACAACCCGCGATCCGCCACGGTGAGAGCAACGAGCCCTGGTTCGGGGACACGTACGCGGACGTTCACAACCTGACGGGCTGGCCGGCGGTCGTCGTGAGGGCCGGATCCTCCCCCGAGGGACTGCCGATCGGCGTGCAACTCGTGGCCGCGCCCTGGCGCGAGGACGTGGCGCTCGCCGCTGCGCTGGTCGTCGAGGCGGCCACGGGCGGCTGGCAGCCGCCGCCAATCTGATTCGGGAGTTGGCGCCCAGGATCGTCGAACCTGTCCCGTACCATTCGTCGATCCAGAAAGGAGGACTCGATGGCCTACGATGAAGCCCTCGCCCAACGGCTCCGCGGGCTCCTCGCCCCGCGCGGCGACGTGACGGAACGCAAGATGTTCGGCGGGATCGCGTTCATGGTCCGTGGCAACATGGCCTGCGGCGTGATCAAGGACGAACTGATGATCCGCGTCGGCTCCGACGCCCACGACGCGGCGCTCGCCGAGGCCCACGTCCGGATCATGGACTTCACCCACCGACCGACGCGCGGCTTCCTCTATGTTGGCACCGAGGGGATCGCGACCGACGAGGGCCTCGCCCGCTGGGTCAACCAGGCGGCCGGCTTCGCCGAATCGCTGCCGCCAAAGTAGGCCGACGTCCCAGTGTTGATCGACGACGTCTCGGCATCCACCGGCTCGGTGCGGTATCGCCTGGCGGAGCCTGCCGATGGCCGGGCGCTGGCCCGCCTCCGCTGGGAGTTCCACGTCGAGGACCATGACGATCCTGCCGTGGACGACCTCGGTGCATTCACCGATCGATTCCTCGAATTCTGGGGAGTCGCACTAGCCGAACGACGCTGGACAGTCTGGGTCGCCGAGATCGACGCCAGGATCGCTGCCAACGTCTGGATCTACCTGATCGACAAGGTCCCGCGTCCTGTCGCCGGGCCGACGGCGCTGGGCTATGTGACCAACGTCTACGCCGTGCCCGGGCGCCGCGATCAGGGCGTGGGCGCCGGCTTGCTCACCCGGGTCATCACCTGGGCGACAGAACAGGAGCTGGAACTCCTGATGGTCTGGCCGAGTGAGCGGAGCGTGCCCTTCTATGAGCGGGCCGGCTTTCGACCGAGTGACGAGATCCTCGAGCTCCACCTGCGCGGTTCCTAAGGGACCTGGCTGAATCAGTCGGTAGTTGCACGAGCAACTACTCCTGTGCTATCGTCGACACATGCCAGCCATCACCGTCGACGACATCACCGTTCTCCCTCGCATCACCGACCCGGACCCGGCGCGCTCGAGCCCGCGACCGGTTCGGAGCATCACCCTCGCCCCGAGCGGCTTTGAAGGGGAGGGGTTCCCGGTTCGTCGGGCGTTCGCCGGCGTCGATCTCGCCGACCTCGATCCGTTCGTCCATCTGGACCAGATGGGTGAGGTGGACTACGCGCCCGGCGAGCCGTAAGGCACGCCGTGGCATCCGCATCGCGGCTTCGAGACCGTCACCTACATCATCGACGGTGTCTTCGAGCACCAGGATTCGAACGGCGGCGGGGGCGTCATCACCAACGGCGACACGCAATGGATGACGGCGGGGGCCGGGATCCTGCACATCGAGAAGCCGCCCGAGTGGCTCGTCGTCAAGGGCGGCCTGTTCCACGGCTTCCAGCTGTGGGTCAACCTGCCCGCGGCCCAGAAGTGGTCGCCGCCGCGCTACCAGGACATCCGCGCCAACCAGGTCGCCCTGCTCACGTCACCGGATGGTGGGGCGCTCGTCCGCGTCATCGCCGGCGAGGTGGCCGGCCATGCGGGGCCCGGCTCCACGTACAGCCCGATGACGCTCGTGCACGCCACGCTCTCGCCCACGGCCCGTCTGTCGCTCCCGTGGCGACCCGACTACAACGCCCTCGTCTACGTCATGGCGGGGCAGGGGAGTGTCGGCACCGACCGACACGCGATCCGCACAGGCCAGCTCGCCGTCTTCGGGCCCGGCGACACGGTCGTCGTGGCGGCCGACGCCGAACAGGAGAGCCGCAGCCCGAACCTCGACGTTCTCGTCCTGGGGGGTCGGCCTATCGGCGAGCCGGTCGCCTGGTACGGCCCGTTCGTCATGAATACGCGTGAGGAGCTCGTCAAGGCATACGAGGACTACCAGGCGGGTCTCCTCGGCTCGATCCCGGCGGTCCACAACACGCCGGCGACGATCCAGGAATCGCGCCCGACGCCGATCGACCCCAGCTAGCCCAAACCCGGCCAGCGGCGGATCTGCGGCCCGCCCCCTTCGACGCGTCAGCGTACCAATTCTTCGGCGAGCAGCTCCATGAGAAGCCCATCGATCCACGTCCCATCGGGCATCCGCTGATAGCGTCGCAGGCGACCAACCGGACGAAAGCCGACCTTCTCATACGCGCGGATCGCCTGAGCGTTGGCAGCAGCGGGATCGATGGTGATGCGGTGGTGGCCTTCCACATCGAACAGGTGCGCCGCGATCGTGCGAATGGCGTCCGGCCCCAGTCCACGGCCCTGGGCGTCTGTGGCGATGAACAGGTCGAGCGCGCCGTGGCGGAACTCGGGCTCGGGCTCCTCCGTGACCTGGATGAGACCGACGACACGGCCATCGGCTTCGATCGCGTAGGCCGTGACGTCCTTCTCCGGGCGCAGCAGGTCCGTCTCGACCCGGTGCCGATCGTGGTCCGGCCACCATCGATCGACCGAAGGCTCGGCAAGGATCGCGGTGAGGACGTCGGCATCGTCATCCAGTGCGGGTCGAAGGACGACGTCTCGCCCCCTGAGTTCGATTGCCATGTGCTCGGGCACCTCCGTGCCTCGCTCCTGCGGGCCGAGTCTGGACCGATGGCCGTGAGTATGCGGGCTTGACACCGAGCTCTCGCCATGGCTTAATAACCACCTCGTTCTATAACGTTGTGGTGAGATATGACCGTCGACCCGCTGAGCTCCGTCTTCGGCGCCCTCGCCGATCCAACCCGGCGAGCCATCCTGACCCGATTGATCGACGGCGACCTGACGGTGGGGGAGCTGTCGAAGCCCTTCGCGATGACGCAGCCGGCCATCTCGCGGCACCTCAAGGTGCTCGAGGGAGCGGGCCTCATCACGAGAAGCCGCCGTGCAACGGCCCGTCTCAGCCACCTGGAGGTGGAGCCCCTCCGTGAGGCCACGGAGTGGCTGGGCGGCTACCGCGCGTTCTGGGACGAGAGGTTTGAACGGCTCGATACGTTGCTCGAGACACTCAAGGAACAACGACAGCGAGGAGATCGGCCATGAGCAAGTCGACGATCACGGCGGAGCCCGGCGTTCAACAGGTCCTGGTGAGCCGCGAGTTCGACGCCCCGCGTGACCTCGTGTTCCAGGCCTACACGGATCCCGAACTGGTCGTCCAGTGGCTCGGACCACGACGGCTGGTGATGACGATCGAACAGTGGGACTTCCGCGACGGCGGCGGCTGGCGTTACGTCCATCGCGATGAGGACGGCACCGAGTACGGGTTCCACGGCGTGTTCCACGGAGCGGGTTCACGGAGCGGGTTCACCCGACGGCATCGTCCAGACCTTCGAGTTCGAGGGGTATCCGGGCCACGTGTCACTGGACACCGCGACGTTTGAGGACATCGGGGGCGGCCGGACGCGCGTCCACCTCAACTCGGTGTTCCAGTCGCTGGCGGACCGCGACGGGATGATCCAGTCGGGCATGGAGGGTGGCATGAACGAGGGCTTCGCTCGCCTCGATGAACTCCTCGGCCGCCTGGTTCCGGTCGGCTGACGCCGCGATAGGGAGAGAGGACGTACCTGATGGACTGGAAGCTCGAGGTCGTCGTTGTGCCCGTGTCGGACGTCGATCGCTCGAAGGCGTTCTACAGCGAACAGGTGGGCTTCGTCGTCGACGTCGACCATCGACCCAGCGACGCGTTCCGCGTCGTGCAGTTGACGCCGCCGGGCTCGGCCTGCTCCGTCACGATCGGGATCGGACTCGGGGCGGGGGAGCCGGGCTCCCTGAAGGGCCTCCAGCTGTGCGTCACCGACGTTGCGGCCGCGCGGGCCGAGCTCGCCGAGCGGGGAGTGGACGTGACCCCCGTGCGCCACATCGAGGAGGGGGTCTGGCTGGACGGCCATGGCGGTCCCTGGAACTCGTTCATCTTCTTCGACGACCCGGATGGCAACAGCTGGGCCGTCCAGGAGAAACCGGAACACCCATAGCGCGAGGGATCACGAGCGATGGTTGAACAGACAGGCGGGGCCGTGGCGATGGCGGCCTCAGAGATCGATGCACGGCTCGCGGCGTTGCCCGCGGACCAGCGGGCGGTCCTCCAGGCGATGCGTGAGACCATTTCGGCCGCCGTACCCGAGGCGCTCGAGAAGGTCGCCTACGACATGCCGTCCTTCTACTACCGCGGCAAATTTCTGGTTTCGTATGCCGGGTGGAAGAAGCACTGCGCGTTCTACCCGGGCATTTCCGAAAGCGCCGTGTTGAAGGACGACGAACTCGCCGGGTACGAGGTCGAGAAGGGCACCATCCGCTTCACCCCGGACCACCCGCTACCCGCGGCGCTCGTCACCCGGCTCGTGCAGGCGCGGGCGGCGCAGATCGACGAGAAGCGGTAGGTGCGCAGGATCGAGTCGTGGGCCGCGACTGGGGGTTGTTACCCTGGCCTCGGATTAGCCCGGGGTGACGGTGCCGACCGCAGCAGGCTTGGCCTCGTGATCGCGACCGGCACCGAGTTCCCCGCGAACCGCCGCCGCGCCGCGCGCCGTCGACCAGGCGGTTACGGCGTCCAGCAGCGCGGCCGAATCGGGTCGTACCGACAGTCGATCGCCCTCGCGGACCGTGGGCCCCAACTCGGCGATGACGCCGCGGTAGCTGGGCTTGACGTTCGCCGCCCGCGCTCCGAGCGCGAACACGTCGAAATAGCCGTCTGTGCTCACGACGATCGTCGCGTCCATGGTGATGAAGGGTGTACGGGCCACGAGGGAATATCCGATCTGCCGTGCGCAGCGAGGGACGAAATCGTGACCCGGCGCCTTCGACTGGCTTCCACGATGCGCCCTGCCGACCGTTCGGTCAAACGCCCACCCATTCGGGAGATAGAGGTAGCTGCCGAGATTGCCGGGCAAGCCACGACCTGACCGCCCGCGCGTTGGCCCTAGAAGGCGCGCCTCAGGATGATCAAGCCGACGACGATCACCACGACCAGCAGCAGGAGCTGGGCCGGCGGCATGGTCGAGATGTTGTGCGCCGTGTCCACGCCGATCTGCACGATCGTCGCACCCCAGTCGCCCCCACCCGAACCGCCCAGGCCGCCACCCTGGGAGCCAGGTACATTGCCGGTGCCCTCGCCGACGCTCCGCCCGTACTCGAACATGGCCGCATCATCTCACCGGATGCAAGAGGGGCGAGCGGCGCGTTGTTGGCGCGACTTGCGGCGGCCCAGGCTGAGCGTCAGGTCCACTCCGCAGGCGGAGCCCGATGTCGAGTTCGGTCCGGGAATCTCTGATCGCATGAGCGAGTCGAGGATCCAGCGACGGAGGTGGCACAATCATCGCGATGAGCGAGGTGTCGTCCCCAACCTCCGCTGCCCCCGCAGATCCGTTGCAGGCAGGCCGCGAGGCTCTGTCGCGCCACGAGTGGCCCGAGGCCTATGAGCTCCTATCGAAAGCTGATCACAGTGGTGTCTTGTCCGGCGCCGACCTGGAGGCGCTCGCTCTCGCTGCGTTCTTTTCGGCCCAGGCGGACATCGAGCTCGAGGTCAAGGAGCGGGCCTTCAAGGCTCACCTGACCGAAGGGGACGAGATCCGCGCCGCGTATCTCGCCATCGATGTCGCTCGGGCCTATGGATACACGGGCAAGCACTCAATCGCCGCCGGCTGGTTGCGTCGGGCCGAGGGGATTCTCGGCACCGACGGAACTACCTATGCACACGGTTACCTGGCGCTCGTCCGCAGCGAGAAGGCTGGGCAGGCCGGCGACCTCGATGCCGCTCTCAGCCTCGCCGAGCGAGCCGTCGCGCTCGGCAACGGCACTGCCGATCCGGATCTGAAGGCCTCCGCGCTATCGAACCTGGGAGCCCTCAAGATTGCGACCGGGTCGACGCCTGACGGGCTTGCCATGATGGAGGAAGCGTCGATCGCGGCTGTCAGCGGGGAGTTGTCGCCCTTCATGAGCGGGGTGACCGCCTGTCGAATGATTTCTGCGTGCCGCGACCTGACCGACTATCGCCGGGCGAGCGAGTGGATCGAAGCCACCGAACGATACTGTGCGCGACAGTCGCTGTCCGGCTTTCCCGGCGTGTGCCGGATCCATCGTGCCGAGGTCGCTGCCGTCGGAGGAGCCTGGGAACGTGCCGAAGTCGAGCTTGAGCGGGCGACGAGCGAACTCGGGCGCTACAACGCGACGCAGCCCATGGCCGACGGTTACTACGCGATCGGGGACATTCGCCGCCTGAGGGGCGACCTTCCAGGAGCGGAAGCCTCGCTGCGTGAGGCCCACTCGCGGGGTCGCTCGCCGCAGCCGGCGCTCGCGCTGATCCGGCTTGCCGAGGGCAAGGTGAAGGCGGCGGCAAATGCCATCAACACTGCCGTCACCGAGGAGACCTGGGATCGCTGGGCGCGCTCCCGTCTGCTTCCGGCGCAGGCGGAGATCGCCATTGCGGCCGGCGACGTGGCGGGAGCGCGCGCGGCGGTCGACGAGCTCGCCGAGATCGTGGGCGGGTACTCCTCACCGGCTCTCGAGGCTGGCCTCCGTCTCGCGCTGGGGCGCGTCCTCGCCGCTGAGGGCGACCATCCGGGTGCGGTCCGCGAACTCCGATCGGCGATCCGCCGCTGGCGCGAGGTGGGCGCCCCATACGAAGTGGCCCGGGCGCGGGCGGTCCTGTCGCGGTCGCTCCGAGCCCACGATGACGAGGAGGACGCCGACCTCGAACTGGGCGCCGCGCTCGATGAATTCCAACGCCTCGGAGCAAGGGTGGACATCGAGGCCGTCGAGCGGGAACGGCGTGACCTGGAAGATCGCCGTCATGGCCCTGTCTCGATCAGGCGCACCTTCATGTTCACCGACATCGTCGGGTCCACCAATCTGGCCGAGGCCCTGGGCGACCAGGCCTGGGAGCGCCTCCTGCGCTGGCACGACGACACGCTGCGCGGGATCGTGGCAACGGGCGGGGGGGAGATCGTCAACTCCACCGGCGATGGCTTCTTCATGGCGTTCGAATCAGCCAAACTTGGCGTGGACTGCGCGATCGCGATCCAGCGCGCCCTGCGAGACCATCGCGACAGCACCGGCTTCGCTCCATCGGTCCGGATCGGCCTCCACACGGCTGAGGCGAACCGTCGCGGGACCGACTTCAGCGGCATGGGCGTGCACGTGGCCGCCCGCGTGGCCGCGCTCGGCGGGGGAGGGGAGATCCTCGCCACGGCCGAGGTCCTCGCCGAGGCAGGCAACGTCGCGACGACCGACGGACGGGAGGCGACTGTCAAGGGTGTGTCGGTACCCGTGAGCATCGCGTCGGTCGTCTGGGACTGATCGGCGACCCGTCTGGAGAGGTCCGCGATCTCGCGCCGCAAGGGCTACGGCCGCTCCGAGAAGTCGGTCTCTTTCACGATCCGGCCCGACCGGTCGAAGGTCCGCCAGATCCCGACCTGGCAGCCGCGATCGAATTCGCCCGTGCGCATCACGCTGCCGTCCTTGCGCAAGGACTCCCAGGCGCCGTGCAGGTCGCCGTCGAGGCGGAAGCCCGTGTTACGCACCGCCCCGGTCCCGTAGTGGGCGATGTCGGGCACGGGCTCGGATGGCGTCGGCATCCGGGATTATCGCGCCCGCCGAGCTCCTTCGAGCCCGTCGCGGAGACTGCGGTGTCAGCCGAGACGGATCGCTCACTCTTCATGACGCGTACCGAAGCGATGTGTGGTTCATGAGGCGGCCATGGCAAACGTCTTTCCAGACGGTCTGGCGCCGACCGGACGCCGCTACTGCATCAACTCGGCGGCCCCGGAGCTCGATCCCCAGTCCTGATTGACTGGAGCACAACTCCGCTCACGCTGGATGCGGGCCGCCGTTGCCCGCCCTGCCGATGAGGCGGATGAGCGCGCCGATGATCGCGACCCTCCCGGCTTTCGACCCGCTGGCGTAGCGACCGTCGCCGTATGCCCAGAAGACGTCGCCGTTTGCCAGCCGTTCGGCCCGCTCGCGAAGGCCGGCGCCGTTGACGACCCGGCCGAGGTTCGACGCCCGCCAGCGCTCCCCGGAGACCGCGGTCGGCACGCGCCACGTGGCGCCTCCATCGGTCGAGAACGTGAACGCGCTCCCGATCGTTGGCGCGCTTCCGGTGTCGTCGAGGGTGCGGATCGTCACGAGAACGTAGCCGGGCCCGGCGACGAGGTTCGGCCGGATGCTCGACTGCGGGCGGCCCTCGACATCGCTCGCCGCGGGCAGGTTCACGATCGACCACGTCTCGCCGCCGTCGTCGCTTCGACCCACCCGGATGCTTCCCCGTTGGCCACCGTCGGTTGCCGCGCCGTATGCCGCGACGGCGACGTAGAGGTGACCCGTTGCTGGATCGACGTCGAAACCGTGGAGCCATACCGGATCGGGACGCACGTTTCCCGATGTCCCAGGCGCGCTGGCGCCCGAGGTCGTGTACGGCGTTTCGGGGACCGTGACCGCCGTTCTCGAGAGCCCAACCTCGAATGTCTTCGCGGCGGGATCGAATTCGATCCTGGAGACCGCGACGCCGAGCCGCCCCACGTTGCCCGACCCGCCCTTCGCGAACATGTTGTTCCGGTCCCAGCGGCGGAGATCCACCTGGTACCACGACGCGTAGACGGCGCCGTCAACGGCCGGCCGGAGACGGTACCCGATCCGCCACCAGTCGCCATAGCCGCGCGGTCCGGGCGCCGGAGCGATCTCCGTCGGTGTCCAGGTCGTTCCGAAGTCCGCCGATGCCAGGAGATGAAATCCGGGGCCATCGGCTCCGGCGGCGAGCCAGTTGTAACCGACGTAGACGGTACCGAAGTTCGGGCTCGCGGGGTCGCGATCGACCGCGATGTCGGGGAAGCCGCCCACCCATGGCGGCGTGTCCTGCTCGACGCGGAGCTCCGACCACGTCGCGCCTTCGTCGTCGCTATACGTCGTGGACAGGCTGAAACGTCCGTCGCCGCATCGTGGTGTCGTCATGTTCGCCCAGTACAGGCGGTCCGTGCCTGATGGCCCCGGTCCCCAGGCGATCGCCGCGTGGAGGCCGACGCCGCGGCCGGAACCCGCCGATGGACTCGCAATCGTCGAGCGCCAGGTGAGGCCGCCATCGTGCGAGATGCGGATCGTGGGATTGAGGCTGCACGCGGCGCCGGGCCCGCGGTGTTCGTAGACCACGGCGATCCGCTTCGGGTCGGTGGGATGGGTGGCCACGACCGGCTCCCAGGCCCGGTCTTCAACGGACTTCGGGACGAGGCTCACGGTCGTCTCGTGCTCGACGACGACATCTACCGTGGCGGGGGCCGTCAACGCCGGTTCCGGCACCTCAGTCGGAAGCGGAGAAGGCGACGTGGCCACGATGGGGCTGATCGCGGCGATCTGGGTTGGCGGCGGCGGGAGAGCGGAGCCCTGCCCGGCTGCGGCCGGAGAGCAACCGGCGACCACACCGAGCAGCACCACGGCGATGGCGAATCGGCGACGCTCGTGGTGACTCACCGCGGGCCAACGATCGGTAGGGCCGCCTCGAGGTATGCCGCCAGCGAGATGACGAAGGTCGCCGTGAGGTGGTGGTGGTCGCGGTAGACGAGGGTCTCGCCGATGATCGGCGGGCACGGATCGGTTGGGCACACCAGGTCCGACATGTCGACGATCGTCGCCCCGGTCAATCGAGCGGCCTCCGTCTCCCGGCGGAGATGGCGCGACGTGAACGCCGCGGGCCGGCTGGTCGTGCAGCGCTCGATCGAGTCGGGGTGCTGCGCGAGGCAGGCGGGGACGTCGACGGCGGAGCGCGGGGTGTCGACGATGATGGCCACGTCCCCCGGGACGCGCTCGATCAGTCGTGCCATCGCGGCTCCCTGGCGCTCGGGGTCGTTATCTCGGTCCGAGATCACCGGGAACCACCGATTCGACGAGACGACCACGAGATCCGGCTTCAGTTCGATGAGGCTGTCGATGACCT
>JANNUK010000266.1:0-2623 GCA_031395155.1 Chloroflexota bacterium
GAGGCGACCGTGACGGACCTGATCGATCACGTCGGGCTGAGCCAGCCGCTCGTGTCGTGGCACCTCGGCAAGCTTCGGCTGGCCGGCCTCGTTGATACCCGCCGGAGCGGCCGCGAGACGTTCTGCCGGATTGTCCCCGAGGCGTTCGAATCCTTCGTCGCACGGGAGCGCCTCGTCCTGGGCCTGGCAGGTGTCCGCCCATCGAAGGCGGCCTCGTGAGCCGCCTCGTCGAACGACTCAGTGAACGCTCGATTCTCTCCATCGACGTGCGCGGCGCGGTGCGCGGGATGGCCGAGCCGATCGCGCGCGCGATCGGCCGGACCGGGCTAACCCCGAACCACCTGACCTTCATTGGCTTCGGGATCGCGATCGTCGCGGCACTCGCCGCCGCTGCCAACGCGTGGCTCGCCGCCGGCCTGCTCGTGCTCTTCGGAGCTGTCTTCGATCTGTTCGACGGCTCGCTCGCACGGGCCACGGGCCGCACAAGCCGCCTCGGGGCGTTCTACGACTCGGTCTTCGATCGCGCTGGCGAGGGCGTCGTCTACGTCGGCGTCATCATCGGCTGCCTCGCGGCAGGGTTCCAGCTGGGTGCCATCCTCGCCACGTGGGCGAGCGTGGCCGCGCTGCTGGTGAGCTACACGCGAGCCAAGTCCGAGGGTCTCGGCTTCACGCCCGGCACCGGGATGGCCAAGGTGGGCCTCGCGCCGCGAGAGGTCCGCACCGTCATCCTCGTCGTCGCCCTGATCGGCACGTGGGTCGGCGGAGATCTCACGGGCGACTTCCGCGGCCTGCTCCCGGTCGAGTGGCGGTTTGGGATCTCCGTCGGAGGGTCCGCCGAGCCGTGGCTGGCCGACGTCCTGTCAATCCTCGCCATCCTTTCTACGATCACGGTCATCCAGCGCATCCTGCACGTCCGGAAGCAGGCCGCGGAGGACCGCACCTGACCACGACGAGCCACCACATGACAACCCAGTCCACCGCCCATCCATCGATCACCACCAGCCCGCCAGCAACGGAGAAGGAGCAGACCTCGTGAGCACCAACGGCAAGAGCGGCAAGAACGGCGCGACGCCGGACAACGTCTGGGCCGGGTCCGGCCGCCGCGGCGACGGCAAGATCCGGGTCGCCATCGTCGGCGTCGGGAACTGCGCCAGCAGCCTCGTCCAGGGCCGCTACTACTACGAGGACGCCAAGGCGGACGATTTCGTCCCCGGCCTGATGCACGTCAGCCTCGGCGGCTACCACGTCCGCGACATCGATTTCGTGGCCGCCTTCGACATCGACAAGAACAAGGTCGGCAAGGACGTGTCCGAGGCCATCTACACGAAGCCGAACAACACGTACACCTTCCACAAGGTCCAGCCGATGGGCGTCAACGTCGACCGCGGGATGACCCTCGATGGCCTCGGCAAGTACCTGAGCCAGATCATCGAGAAGGCGCCCGGCCCCACGGCCGACGTCGTCGGCATCCTCAAGGAGCGCGAGGTCGACGTCATGGTGTCGTACCTGCCGGTCGGCAGCGAGGACGCCACCAAGTGGTACGCCGAGCAGGCGCTCCAGGCCGGTGTCGGGTTCGTCAACGCGATCCCGGTGTTCATCGGCCGCGAGCCCTACTGGCAGCGCCGCTTCGCAGAGCGCGGCCTGCCGGTCATCGGCGACGACATCAAGAGCCAGGTCGGGGCCACCATCAGCCACCGTGTCCTGACCCGCCTGTTCATGGATCGCGGCGTCCGGTTGGATCGCACGTACCAGCTGAACTTCGGCGGCAACACGGACTTCCTGAACATGCTCGAGCGCGAGCGCCTCGAGTCCAAGAAGATCAGCAAGACGAACGCCGTCACCTCGATGCTCGACTACGACCTCGACCCGGACGACGTCCACGTCGGCCCGAGCGATCACGTGCCGTGGCTGCTCGACCGCAAGTGGTGCTACATCCGGATGGAGGGCACCACCTTCGGCGATGTGCCGCTCAACGCCGAGCTCAAGCTGGAGGTCTGGGACAGCCCGAACAGTGCCGGCGTCATCACCGACGCCATTCGCTGCCTGAAGCTGGGCCTCGATCGCGGGCTGAAGGGCACGCTGGTTGCACCGTCCAGCTACTTCATGAAGAGCCCGCCTCAGCAGATCCACGACGACATCGCGTTCAACCGCGTCGAGGCGTTCATCCGCGGCGAGGACAATGAGACCCTCGTCGGCACCGAGGCACCGCTCAAGCGGACCCTCAAGAAGCTGGCCGGCAGCAAGGCGAAGGTCGCCACCGCCGCCCAGTGACATCGGGAGAGCGACGACTCGAGGCGCCCCACCGGCGGCTCGAGGCGGGACCTCGCCTGCTCGAGAAGACGGTCGTCACGGCGTACCGGACGGCCGCCTGGGTGATTAGGCGCGTCCCGAGCCCCATCTCCCGAGCGCTGATCGGTCGTGGCGCCCAGCTCTCGTACCTGTTATGGCCGTCCAAGCGTGGCTGGTCGAACGCGAACTTCAGCCATGTCCTCGGGCTGCCGCCGGGCGATCCGCGCGTGCGCCGGATGGCCCTCGCCGCCTACCGCGAGTACGCGACGTACATCGTCGAGTTGATGCGACTGCCGCGGATGTCGCGCGAGCGCGCCGCCGCGCTCGTGTCTGA
>JANNUK010000275.1:0-13126 GCA_031395155.1 Chloroflexota bacterium
AGCGCCTCGAGGATCGAACCCTTGCCCGGCTCGAGCACGGCGGCACGCTCCAGGACGATGGCCGCCTGGGCGTAGTGCCGGTCGCGCAGCAGCGCCTCGCCCCGTTGCAGGAGTTCGTAGGGACTCTCACGCTCGTCGAACTCGCCGGCCATGGTGCTGATGGTGGCACGGTCGAAACGACGCTGCAGCGGCGGCTCACCCGGCGCGGCGACCCGTCGCGATCGGATGCGGCCGCGGACGGCCACTGTCCTCCACGATCGTGCGTCCCGAGCAACAGATCGCCTGAATCAACGGCCGCGCCGCCCGGCGCGTGCGGAGGGAGCCCCAAAACGTGCCTGAATCGGCGGATCTGTTGCCTCAGGCGCACTCGCTGGGCGGCGCACTCGCTGGGCGGGGTCGGCCGCGATGCCCGGGGCGCCGCCGGCCGTGGCGCGATGACGCGACGCGCCCGCGGGCCGTCAGGCCTCGCGCCAGGCTGCCAGATCGATCGGCCGGAGCCGCGGACTGTCGGTTCGACCGGGGATGCGTCCCCGCTTGGCGATCGGGCGCCCGTCGATCTCCTTGATGTCGGCCGTGAAGTCGATCGGTCGCGCCCCGGAGATGTGCGACCCAACCGCGTACGAATCGACCGCGGCGCCGGCTTCCTTGAAGGTTCGGATCCGATCCGGCGTCAGGCCCCCGGACACGACGATCCGCACGTGATCGAAGCCGGCCTGATCGAGTCTGGCACGAACCTCGCGGCACAGCTCGGGTGTCACGCGGCCACGCTCCGCGGGCGTGTCCAGGCGGATCCCGTAGAGCCGATCACCCAGCGCCCGGGCCACGCGCAGGGCCTCCTCCGCCTCGTCGCGGAACGTGTCGACAAGGACGATTCGGGGTACCTCGGGGCCGAGGTCGCGATCAAAGGCAAGCGCGGCCTCGACGGTGTCGCCGAAGATCAGGACCAGCGAATGGGGCATGGTTCCGGTCGGCGACAGCCCGGCCAGCCGGGCCCCGGCAGGGGTCGAGGCGCCGACGCACCCGCCGACGATTGCCGCGTAGTCAAGGACATCGGTGATGTCCGGATGGACGTGCCGGGCACCGAAGCTGATCACGGGCTCCGGAGCGGCGGCCTCGACGCATTCGCGC
Organism: Chloroflexota bacterium; assembly: GCA_031395155.1. Classification (GTDB taxonomy): domain Bacteria; phylum Chloroflexota; class Limnocylindria; order Limnocylindrales; family CSP1-4; genus CAKKPP01. Next base: position 1,129 of record JANNUK010000275.1, read on the forward strand.
GCCGCGGTCGCCCAGCCCGTCGAATGAGCGAGCATCCCCAGGAAGGCCGTCTCGTACAGACCGAAGGCGCGGTAGCGGGCCGTGATCCGAAGCACGACCTCCTTGGGCCCGATCAGGTCGCCGTCATCGAGCCCTTCGAGCGTGGTCTCCGACGCAGCGGCCTGCGCGAGCACGTGGCCCAGCAGGTTCTTGGCTTCCTCGATCCCGCACAGAACGGCGTTCTGTCGGGTGAACACCTCGACCGTGACGATGGGATCCATCCCCTCGCGCTCGAGGATGCTCTCGGCCCGGGCGAAGTAGACGTCGGCGGAATCGCCCGAGAGGATCTCGCGCGACGGACGTGTTCGGAGCAGGCCCATCAACCCTCCAGCGCTCTCCGGTTTCCCGTTCTCTCCCAAGTGGCACGGGAGTGTACCGCACACGGCTGGGCGGCCCGGGCGGGCGCCTGACACCGCCCGACTGCGGTCACTCCGGTCCGACGGCACTCCCCGCGCTCGCGGTCGACGCGGCGGCACCCGAGGAGCGCTTCCGGCTCCAGCGCACCACGACGACCAGGACGATCCCGACGGCCAGCCCCAGCAGGAGGAGGCTCATGGCTCGACCCCCGCCCACCTCGGCGGCCGTTGTCCAGGCCAGCCACGCGTCGTGGGCCCGATCGCCGGCCGTCTCGAGCTCGCCGCCCTCGTACGCCCGACGCGCCACGTCCAGATCGCGTTCGGGTTCGGCGCCGATCAGGCCGAGCTGTTCGACGATCCCAGGCTCGGCGATGCGAACAGCGTCGACCAGATCGAGAGCGGCCAGAACGTCGAGCTGGGCGGTTGCCTCCGCGGCGGCCGCCGCGAACCCATCACCGGCCTCGAACAGCGGCCGCAGCGTGGGTGGCGGGTTCAGCCCATGGCGGGCCGCCTCCCGGGTGATCTCGGACCGCAGGTCGAGGACCTCGGCGGCGTCGTCGAGGAGCCGATCGGCGGAGTCGAACTGCCACGTGCGCAGCGCGGTCCGAATCGAGCGCGGCAGCCGCCAATCGTCGGCTGCGGCCACGAGATCGCCGTAGCGCGCCCGGGCCCTTGCCCGCTCCTCGAGCAGCGGCTGGTCGGTGTCCCGAACCACCCACGTGGTCCAGAGGTCGATGAACGATTGTCCCGTCGATTCCTCAAGCAGGTCGAGGAGGCCGCGCCAGTCGGGCGGACCGTCCGCGGTCTCGTTGCCTTCGGCAGTGCCGGCCTGCGCGTCGCCGCCGATCGGCTGGTAGGCCCCGACGTTCGCCTGGGCTCTTGCCCACACTTCGCGGAGTGGTCCGTAACCGGCACGCTCGGCGATCTGTCGGGCCAGCGCCAGCGATGCCGCGTAAGCGTAGGCCTCCACGTCGTCGCCAGATTCTCCGATGGGTGCCCAGTCGTTGAGCGGGATTCGGTTGGCGTTGAGCTCCTCGGTGAGCGCGGGATCAGCCACCTCGATCCCGAGTTCGGCCGCCGCGTCCTGCCCATAGAGGGATGCGAAGGCCTCATTCGACCAGCGGTCCGCGAGCAGTCCCCCGTTGAACCAGCGGTGTGCGGCCTCGTGGAGGACGACGCCCGGACCCGCGTAGTACGCGACATCGATGCGGCCCTCGGCCGGATCGAACAGCCCGGCGTACCCACCCGTGTTCCGAGCGAGCGCCTCGCGGACAACGATGGAGTCGGGCTGGGGCCATGCCAGCCCGATCGAGCCGCCGAGTACCGGCAGGCCCCGCTCGAACAGGTCGGCCACCCGGATCGCCCACTCGGGGTCGTCCTGCCACGCCTGGATGACGATGGTGGCCGCTGTGTCGGCCACGGGCACCGAGAGGACCGTGTCGACGTAGGTCCCCGGGCGATCGCCCACGAGATAGGCGTAGAACGCGAGCGGCTCCTGGAGCGCCCCCGAGTCGTAGACGGCGAGGCCGTCCGGCCCTACCTGCGGGTCGGGCAGGGTCCCGGCCAGGAACTCGACGTGATAGTCGGCCGGAATCGCCAGCCGCACGCGGCTGCCGGGCGTGGCCTCGCTACCGAACGCCCAGATCGGGAAGCTGACGACCGTTGTGCCCACGCGGAGATCGCGGTTCCCGGCCCCGCCCGGGTCGATCAGATCGAACCCCAGGGTGAAGGTCGTCGTCTTGCCCGACGCGAGGCGCGATCCGAAGTCGATGCGGAGAAGCGTGTGGTCGGCGTTCCTCGAGGAAACGACGACCTTTGGGGTGCCGCTCTCGCCCGAGATCCTGAACCCGGTCGATCCGGGCAGCACGGCCAGGAACCCTCGGTCGTAGTAGTAGCTCCGGGTGGCCGTGTCGGTCAGATGGTTCGTGGCCGTGATCGAGACGCTGACGTGGATCCGCTTCGCGTCGGGCTGGACCTCGTAGAGCGCGTCGGTGACCAGGGTGAGATCCGGCCCGCCCTCGTGCTCCGCACGGACTGCGGCAGGCGCACCCAGCGTGAGAAGGCTGCCCAGCGCGAGGAACACGCCCAGCAGGCCCGGCGCGAGCCTGCCGAGCACGATCTTGCGCGGCCTGAAGGGCCGACGGCCCCCGCCGGCGGGTCCGGCGATCACGAGGCGAACAACTCCCCGAGATCGGGCGCGTAGCGATCGATGAGGCCCCCGTTGCGTCGCGGGCGAGTCGTGAGGTCTTCGGGGATCTTTCCGCCCGCCCAGAGCCACTCGGCGGACTCCTCGAGGAGGCGATCCGCCACGCCGAGCAGCCGAACGAGCGCCGTGCCGAGCGCGTCCCGATCCAGCCCGGTTGGACCCAGCTCCGCGGCAAGGATGGGCCGGCCGTCTTCGGCCAGCGAGAACTTCACGAACGGGAATTCGTCGTTCCAGCGCAACAGCTTGCGGTAGGCACGGCGGAGCATGTCGCCGAGCGGCGGCGCGAAGTGGACCCAACAGATGAGCCCCAGCGCTGGATCGAGGATGACCGTGACCGACAGGTCGCAGCGGCGGCGGCCGTCAAGGATCAAATCCCAGGCGGATAGCGCGTCACGGTCGATCCGTGGACCGGAGTCCAGCTGCAGCTCGCCGAGCCAGCGTTCGACGTCTGCTGGGCTCGCCGCGGCCGGCCGGAGATCGGAAGGCATGCGCCGCAGTCTACCCGCGAATCCGGTTCCGACCTGCCCGCCGGGCTCGTCCGCGCCGATCGCCGCTCAGTCGCCCGCCCCGGCCGCGGCCGCGGGCAACACGCGCCGATTGCGAGCGGCGGATTCGGGTTTTCGTTCCACCGACGCGCCGGCCTTGATGATCCGCGTCGCGAAGTCCGTGGACCTGACCTTCTCACCGATGCGCACGTTGCGCCCGATCCGAGCGCCGCGCGGGATCACGGAGCGCTTGCCGACCACCGAGATGCCCGTGTTGAGCCGCGTCGGTTCCTGGCGATTTGGCGTGTCGTCCGGGCCGTGGCCCACGATGGCGCCCTGGCCCACGACCACCTCCTTGTCGAGGATCGCCCGATCGATCACTGCGCCGGCGCGGATGACACAGTCGAACATCACGATCGAATCGCGGACGACGGCCCCCATTTCGACGCGCACGCCGGGCGAGAGCACCGAGTTGACGACCGTTCCGGCGATGACGCAGCCGTGACTGATCAGGCTGTTGTGGACCTGGGCGGTGGTCCCGATCCGCGCGGGGGCGCGCTCTTCGGATTTGGTGTGGATCACCCAGTCCTTGTCGTACAGGTCGAGCGCCGGCACCTCCGCGAGGAGCGCCAGGTTCGCCTCCCAGTAGGACTGGATCGTCCCGACATCCTGCCAGTAGCCGTCGTAGCGGTACCCGAACACCCGGGCCCCGCCCTCGAGCATCGCCGGGATGACGTGCCGCCCGAAATCGATCCGATCCTCGTCCAGCCATTGACGAAGGGCGCGCTTCGAGAACACGTAGACACCCATCGACGCGAGGTCGCTCCTGGGTTGCTTCGGTTTCTCCTGCCACTCGGTCACCCGATCCGAGTCGTCGAGCGCAAGGATGCCCATCCGCGTGGCGTCCGCGATGGGCACACGCCGAACGGCGATGGTCACGTCGGCCCGGTGGCGCTTGTGGGCGGCCACGAACGGCTGGTAATCCATCTTGTAGATATGGTCGCCGGCGAGCACGAGGATCGTGTCGGCATCGTCGTATTCGACGACATTGAAGTTCTGGGCGACCGCGTCGGCAGTGCCCCGGTACCACTCGGCGAGCTTGCCCCGACGGATGTACGGCTGGAGCAGCTTGATGCCGCCCTTTGCCCGGTCGAGGTCCCAGGGCCGGCCGAGGCCGATGTGGTCGTTGAGGGAGCGCGGGTTGTACTGGGTCAGGATCAGGACGTTGGTGATGTCCGAGTTGATGCAGTTCGACAGCGTGAAGTCGATGATCCGGTACTTGCCGCCGAACGGGACGGCCGGCTTCGCCCGGAGCGCCGACAGGATCGACAGGCGTTCACCCTCGCCACCCGCAAGGATGATGGCCATCGTCCGTTTCACGGGCAGATCCCCTCCGGATTCGTGGCTGGGTGACGTCCGATCCGATGCTAGCAGACGGTTCGCGGCACCCCGCCCGGCCGCTATCGGGGTCTAGAGGAAGAGCCTGGGGTTCACGAACTTGTCGTCGAGCTCGACCATCCAGTGGAGGTGTGGCCCCGTCGTTCGACCCGTGAGCCCCTCGTAGGCGATCACCTGGCCCTGCTTGACGGTCTGGCCGGCCTTGACCGGGATCCGGTGCGCCTTGTTGTCGACGTGGGCGTACCAGGTGAGCAGCTTGGTCGAGTGCGCGATGACCACGATCCATGCCTTGGGCGAGGGATCGTACGGGTTCGGCCCGGCAAACACGACCGTACCGGCACCGGCCGCCTTGATCGGGGTGTACAGCTGGGCCGCGATGTCGATCCCCTTGTGGAAGTGCCGACAGCTTCCCTGCGGCGGCTCCCAGGCAAAGCCGGTGCAGCCGTATTCCTGGGTGATCGTCCCCGACATCGGCCATTTCAACGTCCCGTTGTAGACCGACGGGATCTTGCCCTGCTGCGATTGTCGGGCGACGAGCTGCTTGATCTGCCTGGCGAGGGCGGCCTGGGCGGCCGCGGTCTTGGCGATCGCGGCCTTGAGGGCGACCTTGTCGACCGCCATCTTGCGATACTGGGCCTGCTGCTCGGCGAGGGCCTTGGCGGTCCGCTCCTCCAGGTTCTGGAGCTTGCGTCGAGTCGCCTCGAGCTGTCGGTGCTGCTCATCCAGCAACGCCTTCTTCTCGGCGGTCGCCGAGCGAAGGTCCTCGGCCTGACGCCGGGTGGCCACGACGCTCTGATGAATCGCCGCCAGCGTGTCCTGATCGCGGACGATCTCCTGAGCCAGGGCCCGGTCCTGCTCGCCGATATCGAGGTAGTAGCCGACCTCCGAAAGCACGTCGGTGAAGTCGGCGCCCGAGAGGACCGTCTCGAGGAGCGTGGTCCGATCCGTGTCGTAGGCGTTCCGGATCCGCTCGGCGAGGAGCGCCTTGCGCGCTGCAAGCTCGGCGCGCTTCTCGGCCTCGCGGACGGCCAGTCGGGCCAACGCCGTGTCGAGCCCCTGGATCTGCCCGACGAGCGACTCGTAGCTGGCCTGGGTGGCCTCGGCCTCGGCAACCACGTCGCTGACCTGCTGGCGGACGGCGGCAAGGTCGGTGTTGAGGCCATCGAGCGTGGCCGCCGTGGACACGATCCGCGAGGTCAGCGCCGACTGCTGTGCGGTGAGCTGGCTGACCTGGGCCTTCTGGGCCGCGATCGTGCGCTGGAGCGACTTCTGGGCCGCGATCGCGTCGGTGAGTTCGTCACCCGCGACGCGGGTGGCCGGCGACGCGACGAACATCCCGCCAAGCAGCGCCGGCAGGAGGAGGAAGAAGACGACCCGGCGCCGGGCCCGCGCCGAACGGCGGGGTCCCGGGACCCACGACCACCCTCGGCGGTCGCTGGCTGGCTGCATCACGTTGGCGAAATCACTGTGCGAGCAACACTCCGTGTCGCGTCCGGGGACGCGGTTGCGGCGACGCCCGCCGGTGAGTCGCCGTCCTGACGCGGGCACTGCCTCGGGACGACACCGGCTTGAGCGTCAGGATAGCAGCCTCGTCCACCCTACCCCGGGGCGAGCATCCCCCACACGGCGGCCACGATCAGAAACGGGCCAAACGGCACGTACGACCGGCGGGTGATGCGCCGGGTCGCCAGGAGCAGGCCGAGGACCGCGACGACGAGGATCGCCCCGCCCATCAGCCCTGTCAGCTCGCGCACGAACCCGAGCAGGAGGCCGACGCTGATCATGAGCTTGACGTCGCCGAGACCGAGTGCTCCCGGACCAAACGGAATCGACGGCAGGTACATCACCAGGGGGATCACGATGGCCGCCGCGATCGGGCCGATCATGCCCGGCCAGCCACCGACCAACAGGGGATTCAGGTCGAGCAACCCGACGGCTGCGGCATACGCCACGAGCGGCAGCGTGATCACGTCGGGCAGCAGGCGCTGGTCGAGGTCCGTCGCAAAGAGCAGGACGAGGGGCACGACGTAGATGGCAAGGACGAGCAGGTCGCGTGGATCCGCGCCGTGGCCGCGTGCGAGCAGCCCGAGGGCGAGCCCACCGAAGGCGATCACGGCCACGGTCCGCCAGTCGACGCCTCGCACCGAACCGTCTTCGTGCGCCGGCCAGCGTGCAGCAATGCGATCGGCCGCCAGTCCCCAGGCCGCGCCGCCGGCCGCGAACAGGCCGACGAGGATTGCCGCGTCCATCGATCCTCGCGACCGCGGCGCGAGCGGTCAGGCCGCGCCGGCGAGGGCGAGCTCGACCAGCGTCGCGTGGGTCACCCCCGTCGCACCGCGCGCGGCGTAGGGCGTCGCCTTCCGGAAGTAGGCGGTGCCGCCGATATCGAGATGCGCCCACGGCCGGGTGGCGAACTCGCGCAGGAACAACCCGCTCTTGACGAGTGAGCCGTCCGCGCCGCTCGAGTTCTGCATGTCCCCGTACCAGCTCTCCATGTCCTTGACATACTCGTCGACGAGCGGCAGCTGCCAGTAGCGCTCGCCGGCGCGAGCCGCGGCCGCGGCGACGTCCGAGAAGAACGTCGAGGGCTGGGCGAAGGCTCCCGTGACGAGGTGCCCGAGGGCGCGGGAGACCGCGCCGGTCAGGGTGGCCACGTCGACCAGATGGGTCGCCCCGAGGCGCTCGGCGTACGTCATCGCATCGCCCAGGATGAGCCGACCCTCGGCATCGGTGTTCGTGATGTCGACCCATTTGCCGTTGAGGGCCCGGACGACGTCTCCGGGCCGCGTCGAGTGCGGGCCGGGCATGTTCTCGACCGCCGGGGCGACCGCCAGCAGCGGCGTGCCCGGTGCGAGGCGCGCCACCGTCGCGATCGCGGCGATGACCGTGCACGCCCCGCTCTTGTCCATCTTCATCTCTTCCATCCGCTCGGACGGCTTGATCGAGATCCCACCCGAATCGAACGTGACGCCCTTGCCGATGATCGCCAGGTGACGATCGAGGGCATCACGCTGAGCCTCGCGTCCGGAACGCATGACGATCATCCGGGGCGGGTTGTCACTGCCCCGCCCCACCGCCATGAACATGCCCATGCCGAGCTCGGTCGCGCGGTCCGGCCCCATCACATCGATCCAGAGCCCGTGGCGTTAGGCGATCGTCCAGGCTTCCTCGGCAAGCACCTCGGGGCTGACATCGTTGGCCGACCGATTCGACAGCGTCCGTGCGAGGTTGGCACCTTCGCCCATGATCACGCCGCGCTCCGCTGCCCGGGTGAGGGCGACGCCGTCGCCGCTTCCGACGATGAGGATCAGCTCGTCCAGCCTTGGCGGCGAAGTCGTCACGTTGTCGCGGTAGATCGTTGCCGGGTCGAACGCGCCCTCCACGACACCGCGGGCGACGAGACCGGCCACCGCTTCGGCCCCTCCATCGAGCACGGCTGCCAGCGGATCGAGCCAGATGGCGAGTGTGCGCACGGTGCGACCCCCAAGGCGCCGCTCAGCGGCCGCACCGACACGGACGGCCGTTTCCCGATCGAGATCGGCCGCCTCGCCGGCGCAGATCGCCAGAAGACGACGGGCCGCGTTGTCACCGGCCTTCACGAGCGTCCCGGAATAGCGCTCCGAATTGATCTCGCCAAACGCGGACAGGGCCGCCAGCTCACCGCTCGACCGCCGGTCGAGTTCGCCGAGCGGTCCATCGAGCACGAGGTCCCCGAGGAAGGGGATGGCGAGGACGTCGGCCGGGACGTTCCAAGGTTGGTCGATGACGGCGCGAACGAGCACTGGGCTGAATCCTCCGGGCGAACGGCCGTCGATCGGCGACGAGAGGGCGCCGACCCAGCGACGGGCAGTGTAGCGAACCCGGCTCCCGCCGGGCGGGCGGAACTCTCGATGCCAAATGAATCCGTCAGGGCTAACTGCCAAGTGAATTTGTCAGTCTCCACCGATGGAGACGATCACGATGACAGCACAAGAACAGCGACGGGCCCGGATGTTGACCGGGGTCCTCAGGGGTGAGCTGACGATGGCCGAGGGCAGCGTCGAACTCGGGCTGTCGGAGCGCCAGCTGTGGCGCCTGCGCGCAGCGTTCATCGGCCACGGACCGGCGGGCCTCGTTCACGGCAATCGAGGCCGGGCTTCGGCGCGACGCATCGACGCCGTCCGACGGGCCCGGATCGTCGAGCTGCGCGAGCGCTATGGCCCGCTCAACGACACCCACTTCGGCGAGCTGCTGGCTGAGCGCGAGGGGATCGTCATCAGCCGCGAGAGCCTGCGCGGGATCCTGCGTGGCGCGGGCATCGCCAGCCCGCGTCGCCGACGCTCCCCGCGCTATCGCAGCCGACGGCCACGGATGGGCGCCGAGGGCACGCTCCTCCAGCTCGACGGCAGTCGGCATCGCTGGCTCGAGGCGCGCGGCCCGGAGCTCGTCCTCGTCGGCGCGATCGACGACGCGACGGGGATCGTCACGGCCGCGGTCTTCCGCGATCAGGAGGATGGCGCGGGCTACCTCGAGATCCTGCGCGCCACGATCGAGGGCCACGGGCTGCCGGGCGCGATCTATCGCGATGGGCACAGCGCCTTCGCGCCGTCCAACCCGAGCCGCGCGGATCGCGCCGGTGTCGACGATCCGGCGCTGAGCCAGGTCGGACGGGCGCTGGTCGAGCTCGGGATCGACTCGATCCTGGCCGGCTCACCCCAGGCCAAGGGCCGGGTCGAGCGGTTGTGGGGCACGTTCCAAGACCGGCTCGTCGTCGAGCTGCGCCTGGCCGGTGTCGTCGACCGGGCCGGTGCCAACGCCTTCCTCGCCGAGTACCTGGCCCGCCACAACGCGCGCTTCATCGTCCCGGCGCTCGACCCCGTGCCCGCCTGGCGGCCGCTGCCCGGCGGCGTTCGTCTCGACCGCGTCCTCGTCTTCAAGTACCGCCGCAAGGTCGCCAAGGACCACACGATCAGCCTCGACGGCCAGGTCCTGCAGCTGCCCCGCGGCGCGACCGGTGCGGCGAACTACGCCGGCAAGCGGGTCGAGGTCCACGTCGCCCTCGATGGCTCGATCGTGGCCTACGATGGTGAGCGTCGGCTGGCCGCAGCCGCGGCACCGCCGGACCCGGTCCAACTCCGGGCGGCCGACGCGCTGCGCGTCGCGCCGAGCCTCGTCCCGGCCGCGGCGACGATCCCCTGGACACCGCCGCGCGACCATCCCTGGAAGCGCGTCACGCCCGGCAGCAAGCTCGAGAAGCGACTGACAGAATCACTCCGCAGTTGACCTGACAGATTCACTCCGCTTCGACACGCCGGGCGGGCGGAACTGCCGGGCGGGCGGAGCCGTGGGTCAGGGCGGCGGCGTGGCAGTGGCGTCCTCGAGGGCGAGCGCGAGGCGGCCACGCGCCTGCTCGATGGCGATGACGGCCTGGTTGAGGCCGCCCCGTCCGATCTCGGCCATGATCACGACGAGTCCACGGGTGTCCGGCGGCAGGTTCGATCGTGCCGCCTTCTCGGCCGTGTAGGCGGTCCGGATCTCCGCCGTGACCCGACCACTGGACGCGCCCAGCAGGGCGTAGAGGTGCCGGAGGGCCTCGTCGTACGTGCGATTTCGCTTGATCCATTCATCGAGGACCACCACGTCGGTGGTGTTGGCGAGCCGATCGCGGAGTGCCGTGGCATCGTCGAGCATCGCGAGCGCCCCATCGATCGCGACGAGCGCTTCCGGATATCTGGCGGACCGGCCAAACTCGGCGCCGGCGGCGGTCGCCGGATCGTGCCCCTCGAGGAGCGCCGCAAGGCGTGCCGCAGCGAGACTCCCGGCCGCCAGACGGGACCACGCGCTGCTCAGATCCTCCGTCGCGTCGAGCGCCTCCACGAGGACGGCGTGTCGGGCCAGCGGAGCAGCCGAGATCCGGAGCTCCTGGTTGGGGCCCAGCCCGGGCAGCCCGCCGAGTCGCGCACGCAGGGCAGACGATTCGGCCGCGATGCCGAGGGCAAGAACAGACCCCTGGTCGGTCGCGGTGGCGAGCGTCGCCTCATCTCGGGAAACCATCGCCGTGAGAGCGGTCCGACCCAGCTCGCCGAGCGTCGCAACGGCGTCGGCGAGCCCCGCGAGTTCGACCGCAGCGGCGTCGAGACCCGGTCGGAGCGCCGTGTCGCCGGCCCACGTCAATTCGGCGCGGGCGGGCGTCCCGGGTAGATGGGCCATCCCGGCGACGATCCCGGCCGATCCGAAGGCCAGGGCCGCCACGACCAGGACCCACAAGACGCCGACCACGATGCGGCGCCCGACAGTCCTCACCGCCGCATCGTAGCATCGAGCCATGACGATCCCTGCCGCGGTCGAACTCCAGATCGTCGAGATGCCCAAGGCCGAGCTCCACCTCCACCTCGACGGGTCGGTCCTGCTGGAAACGGCGCTCGAACTCGCCCGGACGCGAGGCGTGGACGCGCCCCGCGACATCGACGGGATGCGAGCGCGGCTTGTCGCGCCGCCGCGCTGCGCGGATCAGGCCGAGTTGTTGCGCGCGTTCGACCTGCCGATCGCCCTCCTCCAGGACGCGGACGCGTTGTCGCGGGTCACCGAGGAGCTGGTCGTCGCGAAGGCAGCCGACGGCGTCCGCTACGTGGAGATCCGCTGGGGGCCACTGCTCCACGTCGGGCGCGGGCTCGGGCTGGCCGACGGGATCGCGGCGGTGTGCGAAGGCGCGGAGGATGGTGTCGCGGCCGTCGCGGTGGCCGGTGGCCGGATCGTCGTCCGGCTCATCTGCACCGCCCTGCGCTCCCACGACCCGGACGAGAACGTCCGGCTCGCGGAGGCGGCCGCGCGATTCCGCGATCGGGGCCTCGTCGGCTGGGACCTTGCCGGGCGCGAGGCGGAATTCCCCGACCCGCTCGTGCACGCGCGCGCCTTCGAGGCGGCGCGCGCCGGCGGCCTGCGAATCACGTTGCACGCGGGAGAGTGGGGCGGAGCGGCGCAGGTGCGGCGCGCCCTGGCGGTCGAACCGGAGCGGATCGCCCACGGTCCCGGAGCCATCGACGATCCGTCGCTCGTCGCCGAGTTGATCGCCCGGAACGTGACCCTCGACCTGTGCCCCACCTCAAACGTCCAGGCCGCCATCGTCCCGTCGCTCGCGGACCATCCCCTGGCGCGACTCTTTCGAGCGGGCGTTCCGGTGACGCTGTCGACCGATGACCTCACCGTCTCGGACCTCACGCTGTCCGAGGAGTACCGGCGCGCCCTCGCCGAGGTCGGCCTGACGCCGGCCGAGCTGTGGGCGATCAACCGCCATGCCCTCGATGTCGCCTTTGCCGACGAGGCGACACTGACGCCGCTTCGAGCCGGCTTCGACTCGTGGATGGAGCAAGCGTGATCAGATCCGCTGACATGTTCACGCCGATCCGAACGGCGCGCCTCCTGATCCGCCCTGTCACGGCGGACGACGCCGCACCGCTGGCCGCGCGCCGGAGCGATCCGGAGGTCGCGCTCTACCAGAGCTGGACGATCCCGTTTCCGCTCGAGCGCGCCGAGGC
>JANNUK010000276.1:0-5229 GCA_031395155.1 Chloroflexota bacterium
CGGCTACGTCGTCGACAGCTTCTGGTCGGCGTGGGAGGCCTTCGCCGGAGCCTCGGACTACCGCGACACGATCGAACGGGCAATCCGCTACGGGCACGACACCGATACCACGGCGGCGATCGGCGGTGGCCTGGCGGGAGCGTATTGGGGCCTGGACGGGATCCCGCACGGCTGGTTGCGCGGAATGCGCGGGCGTTCGGTCGCATCGCCCATCGTGGATCGCCTGCTCGCGACCGACGGCTGGAAGACGTCGACCACCGACCCGCTGCGAATCGATCCCGTGGACCTCTCGGTGGTCCCCGGCCTGGCCGACGCGCCGGGCGGCCTCGCGATGACGTTCCTGCCCGGCAAACAGCGCGACGGCTGGACGGGGATGTGGTGGCGCGACGTGGACGCCGATGCGGGGCGCCTGCGCGATCACGGTGCCGATGCCCTGTTCCTGCTCGTCGAGGACCACGAGCTCATCGAGGCTCGGGTACCCGAGATCGTCGAGCGATTCGCGGAAGCCGGGATCGAGACGATCCGTCACCCCGTCCTGGACATGAATGTGCCGGCCGACCCCGCGGCCTACCACGCCGCCCTCACGGACGTGATCGCCCGGATCCGCGCCGGGCAAGTCGTCGTCGTCGCCTGCCGCGGCGGCCTCGGCCGCACGGGGACGGCCGTGGGATGCCTGCTCGTCCAGAGCGGAATGGCGCCGCGCGACGCGATTGCCCTGACGCGGCGGTCGCGGTCGCATACGATCGAACGTGACATCCAGGAGCGCTTTGTCGAGGCCTGGTCCAGGGCGCCACATCGATGACGCGCGTCAGGTTCAGAAGTCACAATCAATCGTGAATCTCGCCTTGGTTGTTCTCGGAGCCAATCCTTGGCAGATTCGACCACCGAACGGCCCGGGAGCGTGCCCGAGCGTTTCATCGTGGTGGTACCGGATCACTCGAAGCGTGCCTGGACTGGGAGGAATCCTGTGACGAGTAGGTCGATTGGGTCTCGCATTTCGAACGGCCCGAGGGTGGCCGCACGATCCACGCGACGGACGCGGTTGCTTCCGCTCGGTGCCGTCCTGGCACTGACAGTGCTCTCCAGCACGCCGGTCGTGGCAGCGGTCGGGGACCTCAGCTTGACGACCCCGTACCCGGCGATCTCGGTTTCGCCCGGCGCAACGGCGAACTTCAGCATCTCGGTGTCCACGGCCGCGGCTCAGCGCGTGGCACTCGCGGTGGACGGGGCGCCGGCCGATTGGTCCGCTACGCTCCGCGGCGGCGGGTTCGCGGTAGATGCCGTCCTGACCGAGGCCGGGAAGCCGGCCGAGGTGCGCCTCGACGTCACGATCCCCGACGCGGCCGCCGCCGGCACCACCCGCCTCACCGTTCGCGCGACGTCCGGCACCCTGCGCGCTGAACTGCCGCTCGACATCAGGGTCAGCATCGACGCCGGCGGCGACGTGACGCTCACGACCGATTTTCCGAACCTGCGCGGTCCGTCGAGCACCCGGTTCACGTTCAACCTGACGCTCCGGAATGACACGGCCGAGGATCTGACCTACGCCGCGACGTCCATTGGGCCGACCGGATGGGACGTCCAGGCCACCCTCACGGGACAGGCCCAGGCCGCCAGCGCCATCGTGCAAGCCGGCGCGACGTCGGCGATCTCGGTGACGGTCCAGCCGCCGCAGGCCGTCGCGGCCGGCACGTACCCGATCACCGTCGACGTTGCTGCAGGTTCCCGTTCCGTCTCGTCCGAACTGGTCGTCGAGATCACCGGGACGAACTCGGTGTCGCTGAACACGCCCGATCAGCGCCTCAGCACGCGCGGATCGGCCGGCGAGACGATCGAGCAGCAGCTCGTCATCGAGAACACCGGCACTGCCCCCCTCGAGGTGATGACGCTCAGCGCGACGACGCCGTCGGACTGGACCGTGGAGTTCGACCCGTCCGAGACGATCGACGCCATCGCGGCCGGCGCATCGGCCACGGTCACAGCGCGAATCGTCCCCTCGACGGACGCCATCGCCGGCGATTACGTCGTCAGCTTTCGCGCCTCGAATGACCTCGCAGACGCCTCTCGCGAGATCCGCGTCACCGTCGAGACCTCACCCTTCTTCGGGATTGTTGGAGTGGCGCTGATCGTGGCCGTCTTTGGCGGATTGTGGTGGGTGTTCCAGCGCTACGGGCGACGCTGATGGCCGCGGGCGGGGCGCCCGGAGCCGAGCCAGCCAGCGCGCCGGCGGCGACCGGTGTGGCCGCGGCCACAAAGGGCGATCCTCCTCCAATCCGAACCCGCGGCCTGACCAAGCGCTACGGCGACCTGACGGCCGTCGACGCACTGGACCTCGAGATCCGCCGGGGCGAGATCGTTGGGTTGCTGGGTCAGAACGGGGCCGGGAAGACGACGACGATCCTGATGCTCCTCGGACTGAGCGAGCCGACATCGGGAACGGCCAGGGTCGTGGGGTTGGATCCCGCGCGACGGGCGCTGCAGGTCAAGCGGCGGGTGGGCTACCTGCCGGACAACGTCGGTTTCTATGGCGACATGACCGGTCGCGAGAACTTGCGCTACACGGCGCGACTCAATGGGCTGTCCGGCGGCGAAGCTGAGGTGCGCCTCGATGAGGTGCTCGACCAGGTCAGCCTCACCGATCGTGCCGACACCCCGGCCGAAACGTACTCGCGGGGCATGCTCCAGCGCCTCGGCATCGCCGACGCGCTCGTCAAGGACCCGGAGATCCTGATCCTCGATGAGCCGACCACCTCGATCGATCCGATCGGCGTCGTCGAGATCCTGGATCTCCTCCGGCGCCTGGTAAGCGAGCGCGGGGTGACGATCCTGCTCTCGAGCCACTTGCTGGATCAGGTTCAGTCGGTCTGCGATCGTGTCGGCATCTTCGCCGCTGGGCGATTGATCGGAGTCGGCACGGTCAGCGAGCTGGCGACGACGTTCGGCGACGGATCGGCGCAGGTGGAAGTGTCCTTCGAAGGCGTCGCGGACCCCGCCATCGCCGACCGCGTGGCCTCGACCCTGGCCGGCGTACCCGGCGTCACATCGGTGACACGGTCCGAGCGCAGTGATCAACCCTGGACGGTCCACGTGGACCCACAGAGCTCTGTCGGCAGTGTCCGTGAGGCGATCCTGACGACCGCCGCCGAACAGCGTCTGCGGCTGTCGTCGATCCGATCGTCGACGCGTTCGCTCGGCGAGATCTACCGCGAGGCGGTGCACCGGGCAGGCATCGCCGCCGCCGCGCCACGAACGACGGGAACCGCGTCGTGAGCGCCATCCCGGTGGCGCCACGCGGGGGCTGGAGGATCGTCGCCGGAAAGGAATTCGCCGATCACCTGCTCAGCGTTCGCTTCTACATTCTGTTGATCATCCTGGGGCTTGCAGCCGGTGTGCCGCTGTTCCTGGCCGCGGAACAGATCCGCAGCCTCGCGTCCCAGGTCAGCGGGGCCCAGGCCGTCTTCCTCGCCCTGTTCGTGATCGGCCCGCAGGACGTGTCGATCTTCAATCTCAACGTGACCGTCCAGTCGTTCGTCGCCCTGGCGGCTCCGCTGCTCGGAATCGCGTTCGCCTTCGACGCCGTCAACGGCGAACGAGCCGAGGGGACACTGCCGCGACTCGTCTCCCAGCCGATCCACCGCGACGACATCATCAACGGCAAGTTCACGGCGGCACTTGCGGTCATCGCGCTCGTGCTCGTGGCGGTCGTCGCCATCATCGCCGGCGTGGGCCTGCTTCGCCTCGGAATCGTTCCCGAATGGTCCGAGGTCGTGCGGCTTGTCCTTTGGCTTGTCGTGACGGTGGTCTACGTGTCGCTCTGGCTCGCGTTCGGTCTGCTGCTCTCCGTGGTCATCCGCCGCGCGGCGACGTCCGCGCTCGTCGGCTTTGGGGTCTGGATGCTCATCGCGATGTTCGGCCAGTTCATCGCAAATCTGCTCCTGGCGGTTATCGCGCCGTTGTCCGCCGGTCTGACCGCAGACCAGGCGATCGCGACGCTCCAGCTCCGCGCGTTCATCCTCCGCCTGCTGCCGACGACGCTCTACAACGAGGCGTCGGTCGTGCTCCTGAATCCGTCGCTGACCCAGTCGTCGGCGCCGGCGACGATCGGCCAGGCGATCCAGGCCCAGCAGCAGATCCCGACGCTCCTGTCGCTCGACCAGAGCCTCCTGCTGGTCTGGCCGCAGGTCGTCGTGCTCCTCGCGTTGACCGTCCTGTGCTTCGCCGGCGCCTATATCCGGTTCATGCGCGAGGAGGTCCGCGCCTAGCGGCTCAGGATCCGCCGCAGGTCCCCATAGAGCGGCCGAAGCCGGGGATACATCCGCTTGTAGACTCGGTCGTACAGGTCGTCGTAGAGCGCCCGGGTTGCTGGATCCGGTTCGTGCACGCGGCCCACGCGGGTCATCGCGGCGACCGCGTCCTCGATTGTTCGATGGATGCGGAGACCGACCATCGCGTCGATGGCAGCACCCAGACCCGAGGTCTCGTGGGTGTGCGGCACCACCGCCGGCAGCCCGAAGACATCGGCTGTGAGCTGGACGGCCGCCCGCGACTGCGCACCCCCGCCGGAGACGCGCAACTCCGTGATCGGGACCCCGGTGCGTTTCGCGATGTGCTCGCCTCCCTCGCGCAGCGCGTAGGCGAGTCCCTCGAGGATGGCGCGGTAGACGTGGGCTCGCGTGTGGACGTCGCCGAACCCGATGATCGCGCCCTTCGCTTCCGGTCCCGGCCGGCGGACGCCGGGCGACCAATACGGTTGGACCACGAGTCCGGCCGAACCTGGCCCGGCGGTGTCAACGAGCTGATCGAACAGCGCCTCGGGCGCGATGCCTCGATCGGCCGCCTGTGCCAGCTCGGCCGCGCCGAACTGGCGCTTGAACCACTCGACCATCCAGTAGCCGCGATAGACCTGCAATTCGGTCGACCAGGCCCCCGGCAGCGCAGCAGGGAAGGCCGGCACGAGGGGGATCGCCTCCACGTAGCGACGCTGCGTCGTCGCGATCGTGGCCGTGGAGCCGAATGAGAGCGTGGCGATGTTCGGTGGGAGAGCCCCCGCTCCCAAAGCCTCGCACTGCTTGTCGCCCGCGGCCGCAACGACTGGCAGGCCGGCAGGACGACCCGTGGCCGCGGCCGCCACACGGGTCAGCTCGCCGAGGATCCCCGTCGGAGGCACGAGCTCGGGCAGCCAGTCCCGCTCGAACGGGGCGACCCGCCACTTCCAGTCGCTCTTCGCCG
>JANNUK010000285.1:0-5624 GCA_031395155.1 Chloroflexota bacterium
GCCGCCGCGACTGCAGCCGCGTCGGTGACGTCCGCCGTCAGGCCGACTGCCGTGCCACCGCCCGCCTGGATCGCCAGCGCGACATCCCGGGCACCTTCGGCGTGCCGGTCGAGGCAACCAACCGCCGCACCTTCGACGGCCAGTCGGAGCGCCGTCGCCCGCCCGATTCCGGACGCCGCGCCGGTCACGAGCGCCACGCGCCCGGCCAATGGGCGTGATCGATCGGCGGGATCGCCAAGAGGTTGGGTCATGTCGCCCATTGGCGCCTAGGCGGATGGCACGACCGCGGCGGTCCGCGGCGCCGCGTTCACGTCCGCGATCTCGAGCGGTGCCAGCGTTCCCAGGGACTCGGCGACCACGACCGCGGCGTCGCCGTACTCGAGGACGAAGTCGACGTCCGGATTGACGAACGCATGGCCGCCGCGGTTGACCGACAGCAGGGTCGCCCGATGGTCGGCGCGGAGGCGCCCCGCGACCGCGTCGATCGACAACCCGATGTACTCGTCCGGCAGCGCGATCCGGTACAACTCCGAGCCTTCGCCACCGGACACGATGTCGGTCACGATGCCGGTCAGGCCCGGGTAGAGCGCCGATCGCGCCAGCAGGTGGGATGCCACCTTGGAGGTCACCAGAAGTTCGTCGACATTCGCGCGCCGAAAGTGCGGCTCGTGCTTGGGATTGTTGACCTCGGCGACCGTCCTGACGCCGGGCGCCACGTGTTCAATGGCCATGATCGTCAGGATCGAGCGCATGTCGGCGTCGTCCGAGGCGTCATGGGGAAAGATCAGGGCGGCCGATGCCTCATGGATGCCGGCTCGTGCCAGATCCTGTTCGTTGGTCGGGTCGCCGCGAACGAAATAGACACCGTCGCCGGCGGGATTCTTGTCGGCGTCGGCGATGACCACGACCTTCTGCTTGTAGGCGTCGCCGCGCAACTCCCCGATGAGCTCCCGCGCCGTGGTGTTCCAGCCGCACACGACGATGTGGTCCCTGTATCCCGAAGCACCCAAGCCTTGTCCCTCCTTGAGCAGGAATTCGATGACCATCGCCACGAGGGCGCCGGTGATGAGGCCCAGCATCGCCACCCCGAACAGGATGAGCAGCCACGCAATGATCCGCCCCGCCGGTGACGTCACGTAGGCGGAATCACCCTGGCCGAGGACGGTCGAGATCCCCCAGTTGAACGAATCGAAGACGGACTCGAACGTCCACGGCTTCTCGAACCCCGTGATCAGGAGCGCGGCGATCAGGACGAAGCCGAGGATGCCCTGGACCATGGTGAGAAAGAAGCGCCGGTCGAGCTGGCCGCCGATCCGCTTCACGTGCCACGCGACACGTCGAACGAGGGGTGAAGCGAGGACGGGAAGGGCAAGGCTGTTCAGCCTGGGTCGGGCCATGGATGCGATCGTGCCACAACCCGCGGGGCCGCGGCCGGTCAGTTCGCACAAAAGGTCGAGCCGCTTCGCGATGGGGCCGCCACAGGCCCCACCGAGCGCTGACGGCTTTCTGAAAGATGGGGGAGCTCCCCGATGATTCTGGGGGCCGACCGACCGTAGCCTCCCGGTGGAACGGACCCGAACGGTTCGTCACAGCGGAGGAAGTCGTGACGCTCGCCCTGGTACTGCTCGAGGGGACGGACGTCGATGTCGTCCTGTCGCCGGCGAGCGCGAAGCGCCTTGCGCAGCTTGGTGTGACCCGACTCGATCTCCTCCGCGATGGCCAGACCGTCGGGGTCGTTCTCGAGGGATGGGCGTTCGACGCCGATCGCGATGCGGCCGCTGCTGTGGCCGTCGTCGCCGGAGACCGGCGAGCGAGGACGTTCCTCCCGGTCATCCGCGTCGACGTCGGTCCCGGATCGACCGGCGGCGAGCGTAGTTCGAGTTGATCTGGAGGTCGAGATGATGCGTGTTCAGGTCCTGCCGCTTGCGGCCATCCTCGTCGTCGTCGTTGCCGGCTGCGCCAGCACACCCGCCGGCCCGCCCGCCGGTGCCGCCTCGCCCGAGACGTCACCGACACCCACGCCGGTCCCGCCGTTCGACGGGCCCGTCCTCACCCTCGTGGCGAAGACCCAGGAATTCCAGCAGACTGAGCTGACCGCACTGGCCGGAACTCCGTTCCGGATCATGTTCGAGAACGCCGACACCAATCTTGCGCACAACGTCACCATCATGCCCGTCGGGGTCGAGCGACCCGTCGGCGAGGACGTTCCCGGGTTCCTCTTTAAGGGCGAGATCATCCACGGGGGGACGCGTGCCTACGACGTCCCCGCCCTTGCAACCGGGATGTACCAGTTCTTCTGCTTGCCGCACGCCAACATGAACGGCATCCTCACGATCGAGTGATGGCCGGGCGACGCGACACGCGGCGCCGCGACGCGCCGCGATATCGCGCTGCCCCCTTGTGCGGTGGTCGCACACTTGGATCGTGCGAGAGGAATTCGTCGGACGCACCGTGGAGCTCGACGCGATCCTTCGGGTCGTGGGGCGAGCCACCCGAGCCACCAGCGTTCGCGGACCGTCGGCCATCGTCATCACGGGGGACCCCGGACAGGGCAAGACCCGGCTGCTCGCTGAGGTGCTGGCGCGCCTCGATGCCGAGCGCCGGCGCGGCCGGGTCGCGGCCACCGAGCCTCTCCGATTGACCGGATACGAGCCGGAACGGGACGTCGCCCTCGCCGCCGCCGCGCCGATGCTCGACCGGCTCGCGACGAGCACATCGGGGCGTGATCTTCGCGCACTCCTCGGGCCGGCCGCCGACGACACCGGCCCGCTCGACGCGATCCGCATCTTCGAGGCGGCGCATCGCGCGGTCGCCGGGCTGGCCGCGCCGGTCGTCTTCGTCGACGATGTCCAGTGGGTGGACGCTCAGTCGATCGCGCTCGTCCACTACATCTTCCGTGCGGCCTCGGCATCTCGACAGCCCCTTGCGATCGTGGCGGCGGGTCGTCCGTCGCCGGTGACAGCCACCTTCGCGGGCTGGCTCGCGTCCGCGGTAGGCGATCCGGAACGCTTCCTCGCCGTCGATCTCGGGCCGCTCGCGCCGATGGATGCCGTCGCGCTCGTGCTCGAACTGGCCCCTGGGCTTGATGAGGGCACGGCCACGGCGATCGCCCGACGTGCTGGCGGCTCACCGTTCTGGATCGGCCTTCTCGTGCGGTCCGGCGGCGACTCGACCGACGCAGCCCGCCTCGTGCACGATCGACTGCGGGGTCTCGGCCCGGCCGCCACGGATCTACTCGCGACACTCACCGTCGTCGCGCGGCCGGCCGAAGGCGCCGAATTCGAGCGGTTCATGGGCTGGCCGGCTGCGCAGGTCGAGTCCGCGCTCGATGAGCTCGTCGCTCGTGGTCTCGTCGTTCGGTCCGGTCACCTCGTCTCTACCGCCCATGACCTGATCCGCGAGGCGGCTCGCTCGAGCCTGCCGGACGCGACGGCTCGACGTATCCACGCCCGGCTGGCCGACATTCTCGAGACAGACGCGGGGGACGACCTCGGAGCGCTCCGGGAGGCGCTCGTTCACCGCCGCGAGGCCGGCGCATCCGGTCTGGATCTCGCGATGCGCGCGATCTCGTCTCCTCGGCGGCGCATGCTCGGGCCCGGTGACCTTCGCGTCCTCGGCGCCGTCGCGGCAGAGGTCGATCCTGTCGACGAGCGTGGAAGGGCGCTTAGCGTTGAGCTGGCCCGGCTCGCCGGAGAAGTCGGCGAGCACCGTGAAGCACTGGACCGCTGGACGGCGCTCGTCGACGCGCTGGACTCTCCCGATTCGCGAGCGGATGCGGCCCTCGAGGGGGCGCGCCTGGCGTTCCACCTCGAACCGCTCGACCGTGTGCGCGACCGCCTGGACCGCGTTCGGTCGTTTGGACGTCTGGATCCATGGACCGAGATCGCGGCGCGAGCGTTCGAGGCCCGGGTCGCTACGTGGCTGGAGCATCGCCCCTTCGAAGCCGCGCGCCTGGCGGAGGCGACGCTCGCCACCGCCCGTGAGCTGGTCGCTGCTGGCGGGGGCGTCGCGGTGCTCAGGCCTCGGGAGCGTCGGGCGTTCGTCGCCGCCCTGCGGATCGCCTACGAGGCGGCCACACAGGAGGAGCGCAACGCGGCGATGCTCGACTACGGATCGGAGCTGGTCGAGGCGACTCGATCGTCACGCGACGCGGACCACTGCGACGCGCTCCATCTTCTCGGGCTCGCGATCCGCAACGACGGCCGATACGCCGAGGCGGAACAGGTCTTCCGCCGGGCATGGGACGAGGCGCAGCGTTTGCTGCTGCCGGTATCCGCGGTCACAGCGGGGACATGGGCTGCGCGCACGATCTTCGATCTCGGGCGGGTCGACGAAGCGGAGACCCTCACGCGCGACGTAACGGCTCTGGCGGCAAGAGTCGGCGACCACACCATGTTGCGCGGTGTCAGTCACGTTCTACCGCACGAGATCCGCCTCAGCCGTGGCGACTGGAGAACCGCCGTCGCAACCCTCCTCGCAACTGCGCCGGGGATCGACCCGCACCATGCGCTCTCCATTCACCAGTGGGCAGCCGTATGGCTTGCCCGAATCGGCGGGCCTGCTGAGCGAGACGAGGTGCGGCGTCTCCTCGGGGAGGCGTTGGCCGAGGCTCACCAGGCTGGCTGTCCCCGGTGCCTCGGGGAGCTGGAGTTGTTCGTCGTCGAATCACGCGTCCGAGTGGCGGACGCCGACGGATCGGCGGAAGACCTCGCCGCCTGGGACATCAGACACCCGACGCCGGACGTTCGGCGCGCACTCCACCGGCGTTGGGTGGGTGCGATCGCATCGGTCGATGCTGGTGATCGTGCGGATGCGCCCACGGCCATCGATGAGCTTCGCGCCGTCACTCGCGAGTTCGAGCAGCGCGGCTTCCGCATCGATGTGCTGTGGCTCCGGCTGGACCTCGCCCGCACCCTCACGGAAGTCGACCGCGACCGCGCCGTCGCCGAGTACGCGGACCTCGGATCGGCCGCGACGGAACTCGGCGTGCAGATCGTTCGGAACCTCGCCGACCAGGCGCTTCGATCGCTCGGCGTCCGATCGTGGCGGCGGTCCGTCGCGGCAGATCCCGGTGCGGCCGATCCGCTCGAGCGCCTGAGCCGTCGTGAGCGCGAGGTGGCACGGCTCGTGGCGGAGGGTGCAACGAACCCGGAGATCGCCGCCGACCTCTTCCTGTCCCGGAAGACGGTGGAAACGCACGTGTCGAACATCCTCGCCAAGGTCGGCGCCCGAAACCGGACGGAGCTCGCCACCCGCCTCAGGATGCCCTTCCCCTGATCCGACGGGCGGGTCCTCGGCGGCCGACCTCGCCGGGTAGCGGTGGCCGGGGCTGCCGCACCTCATCCCAGCCGCCGCGCCAGTTGAACGGCATCGAAGACGGACTTCGAAGGCCCAGGTGTTCTCGGGCACGATCCGGTTCCGCTTGGTCATTACGCCGTTCCCGGGTCTTTACAGCGGGAATCGCCGTTCTATCGTGTGGCGATATATCGGCGAGTGGTACGTCGAAGGGAGACCGGGACCCATGCTCATGGCGCGATCATCCCTGGGCCATCCCGTCCGGGTCGGTCTTGGGATCGTCGAGCCGAATTCGGATCCGCTTGTTGATGCGGCCCTTGGACTCGTAG
>JANNUK010000201.1:0-2631 GCA_031395155.1 Chloroflexota bacterium
TTTCGCCGGCGCCGCCGCGACGTCCGTCAGGCGACGTCGTGTGAGTGCAACGCGTGCGTCCGGATCCCGGATCTCGACCTCAAGTTCGTGGTCCACCACGGCCCCGCCATCCACCAGAAGGTCGCCGGCCGCCAGGAGCTCCTGGGGTCGGACGTAATCGTCGCGCACCGGCTGCTGAACGAGGTCGTGGAGCGGCTGGCCATGAGCGCCTACGCCCTGATCAGCCAGAAGTGCATCGAAGCATCCGACATCGACCCGGCCGCGCTCGGCATGCGCGAGCACACCGAGACCTATGATCGGATCGGCGACGTGCCGGCTTGGGCTCACGACCTGGAGCGCCGCTGGCAGGAGGAAGAGGCTCGCGGGCGCGTCCGCGTCTCCCCGGAGGAATCCATCCTCACCGTATCGGTGCCAACCAACGTGCCGCCTCAGGTGGCTTGGGAATTCCTCACGATGCCTGGGCAGAGGATGACGTGGCAGCCCTGGGTGACGGAGGTCACGGTCAAGGGGGCCACCGGGGGACGGCGCGGGCTCGGCTCGGCCAACCACTGCATGCACGGCACCGACGCCGTCATCGAAGAGATCCTCGATTGGCGCCCGTACGACTACGTCACGGATCGGACGATCCTCGACACCCCTGGCGGACCGGTGAAGTTGCTCCACACCGTGGAGCTGGAGCCGGGCACCGTCGGCACCGTGATTCACTTCCGGTTCGGTGCGCCGAAGACCCGACGGGAGATGGCGCTCATAAAGGAGATCGGACCGGCGTATGAGCTGGGGTTGCGGGCGAGCATTCCGAGTCTCATCGCCCAGCTGGACGCCGAACTCGCGGCTCGTGACGCGGACCGCGGCCCCGAGCCCGAGCTGAACAGGCCCAGGCCGGGCGGCCCCCTGTCCGGGCTTCAGCCGCTGGTGATCGTCGGCTGACGGACGGCCGGACGAACCCGCCGGGCCGCTTGCCATCTACAAGTGCTGGACGTACTAACTCGACGAGACTACTCTTCGCTACATGAGTAGTCAGGCCATCAGGATCGAATCGGAGACTCTCCGTGCGCTCCGCGCCCGCAGCGCTCAGAGCGGCGAGCCCTTGGTCCGCCTCGCCCAGCGGTACATCGACGAGGGGATGCGGCTCGACCGGCACCCGGGTATCGTCTTCCGCGACGGCCCGGCCGGACGACGCGCGGTCGTCGTCGGCGGACCCGACGTGTGGGAAGTGATCGTCGCTGCCCGCAGTGCAGCCGAACGCGGCGAGCGGCTCATCGACGTCCTTGCCGAGCGGATCGGGGTGGCACCGGAGAGGATCCGGGCGGCGATCCGCTACTACGCTGAGTACCGCGACGATGTCGACCGCTTCATCGCGCTCATCGAGGAGGAAGCCGACCGGCTCGAGCGGACGCTCGAGCGCGAGCGCCGCATCCTCGGGTGAGGCAGCTGCTCGACGAGATGCATCCGGCCACCCTGGCCGAGCAACTCCGAGCGCGTGGCCACGACGTCGTCTCGGTCCACGACGCGGACTACCACCATCTCGAGGGCGTGCCAGACGCCGAGGTGTTCGCGGCCGCGATCGCCGATGATCGCGCGCTCCTCACCGAGAACGTCGCCGACTTCCGGCGGCTCGAGACCGACGCGCTCGGGCGCGACGCACCCAGCCCGAGGGTTATCTTCACGACGAACCGGCAGTTTCCGCGCGGCCAGGCAGGAACAGTGGGCCGGCTCGTCCCCGCGCTCGATGCCGCACTCGCCGAGCCCCGAGAAGGGTCGGCTTCGTTCTTCCTGGAGGCTGGCGGTTCGTAGTCCACCAGGCCTCGCCGAAAGTCGGCGACCGGCCGACCATCTACCTGGACGGCGTGTCCAGTTAGCGTGTCGCTAGGCCGATTGAAGGCGCTCCAGCAGGCTGAGTGCTCCGAGATGAACTACGCCGCGAGCCCAGTTAGTGTGCCTGACAGCGCAGTGACGCTGCCCGCCGCGACAATCTGCTGCCGCGAAACGGGCCAACGGCTCGCCGTGCACAGTTAGCGTGTCTCTCTGAGTTCAGTTTGGTGGTTTGGAGCGGGAGACGGGATTCGAACCCGCGACATTCTGCTTGGGAAGCAGACACTCTGCCAGCTGAGTTACTCCCGCTCGGTACGCGCTCGTGCGTCGGCCTGGCGCCGGTCGACATTCTAGGGGCTGCTCCCGGCAGTCACAACCGGAGCGCGCGAGAGGTCTCGCCTGATCGTCCGTAACACGCTCGCGACTCGCACGTCCCACCTTTGCGGAGGCACCCTGATTGATCCGGTCCATGGCGTCGCTCACTCTGTCGGTCGTGCTGATCGCGGCCTGCGCAACCTCGTCGTCACCGGCGCCCGGATCGTCGGCGGCGACGGAGTCCGTGGCACCATCGTGGATCAGCTCCCCGGGACCATCCGCGACGAGGTCGGCGGCACCATCCGGGACCGGCGCCCCATCGCCATCGGCACTTCTGACCGCGCCTCCGGACTCAACGCCGTTCCCGGCCACCACGCCGTTCCCGACCACCACATCCACGCCCCTGGATCATGGATGGCCGCTCGTCTTCAACAGCCAGCGGGGCTTCGAGCCGGTGTTCGCACCAAGCGGAACCGCGTACCTGCTTACCGGCGGGCGCGATGC
>JANNUK010000204.1:0-2479 GCA_031395155.1 Chloroflexota bacterium
CTCGACCGTGCCATGACCGATCCGACGTTCGGTACGCGAATCGCCGCGGCTCGTCCGGCGGGGATCAGCGGCCGATGAACGCCTCGAAACTCGCCCGCCAGCGGATCATCCGTGAGATCGTCGCCCGCGACGCCATTGCCAGCCAGGCCGCCCTCGCCGAACGGTTGTCCGTGCGCGGGTTCGACGTCACCCAGGCCACGGTCAGTCGCGACATCGCCGAGCTTGGACTCGTCAAGGCGGCGCGTCCCGCCGGACACGTCTACGTCTCGCCGGAGGACCTGGCGGCGCCGACCAGCCCTTCGTCGGATGAACGCCTGCGCCGAATCCTCGCCGACGTCCCGGTCACGGTCGGGCGAAGCGGCCTCAGTCTCGTCCTCACCGGTACGCCAGGTACAGCGAGCGTCGTGGCCCAGGCCATCGATGAATCGACGCTGGCCGAGCAGGAGGGAACGCTGGCCGGCGACAACACCCTCCTCGTCCTGTTCGCCGACGAGTCGCGCCTTGAGCGCTGGCTCGCGCTGTTTCGTGAGATCCAGGGGTTGCGAATGCCCGGCTCATCGCCCTCATTGCCCGTGTCGCCCGTGCCACTGTCGGAGGTCATCCCATGAAGAACGTCGTCCTCGCCTACTCCGGCGGACTCGACACGTCGGTCGCCGTCGCCTGGCTGCAGGAGCAGTTCGGAGCCAACGTGGTCACCCTCACCGTCGACGTGGGCGGCGGCTCCATGCGCGACGGCGTCGAGCGCCGGGCCATGAGCGCCGGGGCGTCGCGGGCGTACGTGGTCGATGCTCGCGAGCGCTTTGCGACGGACTTCGTCTGGCCACATCTCCAGGCAAACGCCCTGTACCAGGGCACCTATCCGCTGGCCACCGCTCTCGCCCGGCCGCTGATTGCGCAGCTCCTGGTGGAGGTCGCCCGTCGCGAGGGTGCCGATGCGGTGGCCCACGGTTGCACCGGCAAGGGCAACGACCAGGTTCGCTTCGACGTCGCCGTCCACGCCCTCGACCCGGGACTCGAAGTGGTGGCCCCGATGCGCGTGGGCATGGGCCTGTCGCGCGAGCAATCCATCGACTATGCCGAGGCGCGCGGCATCGAGATCCCGATCACGAAGGCATCCCCGTATTCGATCGACGTGAACCTGTGGGGCCGCTCGATCGAGACCGGGGTCCTCGAGGATCCGTGGGCCGCTCCACCGGCCGACGTCTTCCAGTGGACCGTGGACCCGGCAGCCGCTCCGACACCCGTGGAGGTCGTCATCGCCTTCGAGGGCGGCGTTCCGGTCGCACTGGACGGCGAACGGCTGGACGCTGTCGACCTGATCGACCGGCTGCACGCCGTGGCCGGCGCCCATGGCGTCGGGCGGATCGATCATGTCGAGGACCGTCTCGTCGGCATCAAGAGCCGCGAGATCTACGAGGCCCCGGCGGCGGTCGTGCTGCACGCGGCACACCGTGCCCTTGAGGGGTTGACCCTGACGAAGGACACGCTCCGGTTCAACCGGTTGGTGGCCGATGAACTGGCCCGACTCACGTACGACGGCCTGTGGTTCAGTGCACTCCACCGCGACCTGCGCGGCTACATCGCGTCGTCCCAGCGCGTGGTCTCGGGCGAGGTCCGGATGCGGCTCGACCACGGCAATGCCGTCCTGGTCGGCCGTCGATCGCCATTGAGCCTGTACGACAAGAACCTGGCGACCTACGACGATGGTGATGCGTTCGATCACGCGTCGGCTGTCGGGTTCATCGAGATTTTCGGCCTCCCGCTACGCGTCGAGGCCGCTCGACACGGGGCGGTGGGCAAGCACCACGGCGCCGCCTGGGCGTGGACCGAACCGCTCCTCGAGTCGCTCCCCACGACCGTCGCCGATCCGGCCACTGCGCCGGCCTGACCGGCCGCCGGGGACCGGCGGCGCTGCGCGGAACAGTCGCCGGGGGGTACTCTCGACCCGTGGCTGAGACAGAGCATTCGGAAGCGTCCGGCTCCGCCCCCGCGGTCGGGGCCCCGGGCGTGGCCCTTGCCGACCTGATCGACCAGGTTCCGGCCATCGTCTACGTCGACGTGCCCGACGCCGGCGCGTCGATCGGCATCGAACCGTCTTCCTGAGCCGCGGCGTCGAGACGCTAGTCGGCTATGTTCCCGGCGAGATCCTCGACGATCCCAACCAGTGGCTCGGGATCGTTCATCCGGACGATCGGGACGCGCTGATCGCCCGGACGACTCGCCACCTGGCCGAGCCGTCGACACTGTCCTCTGAGTACCGCCTCGTCCACCGGGACGGCCACGTCCTGACCGTTCGCGACGATTGCACCTCGTCGGCGGATCCGGCGACGGGCCGGATATCGTCTCGCGGGGTCATCACATCAACTAATATTATCACACCAATAGTTTCAGTTATTACTAATATCAGTTATGATCACAAGGATATTCTGGGCGATACACTTGAGAAAATTGCTACAGAAAAAGCGGGTATAATTAAAGC
>JANNUK010000333.1:0-4616 GCA_031395155.1 Chloroflexota bacterium
GGGGAGGAGGAACCAGTGCGCATCCCGTTCTGTGCCCGCCAGCTGTTCGGCGGGCTCCGCCGCCAGACGTCGGCCGGGATGGTTCCGGCCCGCGAGCTCATTCGCGTGAACGACACCCGGGCGCGCACGGCGGTGCGCTCATGAGCAGCGCGAACCCCGCAGGCGGCTCGAGCGCCCCGACCACCGCCGCCCGACAGGCGCCGATCGTTCCGGTCGGGCCGCAGTCGTATGTCCGCCCCCCTCGGAGCCGGCCGGAAAAATACGAGAGTCTCGCCTTCACCTTCTGTCGGATGGGCACCGTCGGCCTCATCGCCTGGGCCGTGACGCCGGCGGTCTTCGTCCTCGTCGTGTCGCTGATCGCGATCGCGCTGTACGCGCGTTCGATCACGTTGGGAGTGTCGTGGAGCAAGTGCTTCCTGCGTCGGCCCACGTTGATCATCGGCTTCTGGGTGATCGTCGCGGCCGCCGACGCCGTGTGGCTGCTGGTCCTCGGCGGACGCCTGCCCGCCTGACATCCAGGCGATGCACCGAAGCCCAACCCGATCCCGCCGGGCGGCGCGGCGTAGACTCCCCCAACATGCCGAGCTGCGAAGCCTGCGGTTCGTCGGTTCCGGACGGGGCGCGGTTCTGCCCGGCGTGCGGGGCTCCGTTCGGGGCGCCGCGCCTGCCCGACGCTGAACGTCAGACCCGTCGAGTTGTCACGGTCTTGTTCGCCGATATGGTCGGTTCGACCGGGATCGCCGAACGACTCGATCCGGAGGCGTTCCGGACGGTCCAGACTCGCTTCTTCGACGCGCTTCGCGGGACGATCGAGAGGCACGGCGGTACCGTCGAGAAGTTCATCGGCGACGCCGTCATGGCGGTCTTCGGCCTGCCCTCGGTGCACGAGGATGACGCCCTCCGGGCCGTTCGAGCCGCCGCGGACTTCGAACCTTCGCTCGAGTCACTGAATCGCGACCTCGTCGAGCGGCACGGCCTCGGTATCCAACTGCGCGTGGGGATCAACACCGGAGAAGTCGTGACCTCCGAGGCAGCCGAGGACGGGGCCCTCGTGACCGGGGATACGGTCCACGTCGCAGCCCGGCTCCAGCAACTGGCGGCCCCCGGCGACGTACTCATCGGTCCAACGACGTTGCGGCTCATCCGCGACTGGGTCAGCGCGGAACCACTCGAGTCAGTGCAGCTCCGAGGCCGGAGTGGGTCCCTGGTCGCCCACCGTGTCGTGGCGGTGGCCCCGGCCGGGGAACGACCGGAGCGGTCCGGCACGCCGTTGGTCGGGCGGGATCGCGAGCTGGCGCTGCTCACCGCCGAATTCGAGCTTGTCGAACGTAGCCGGGTGTGCCGGATGGTGCCCATCCTCGCCGCCGCGGGCGTCGGCAAGAGTCGACTCGTTCGGGAATTCCAATCGCACCTCGGGGACCGCGCGACGGTGCTGCGCAGCCGATGTCTCCCGTACGGAGATGGGATCACATTCTGGCCGTTGGCACAGATCATCCGGCAGGCAAGCGGGCTCACCGACGACACTGCGCCGATCGATGCTCGTACCCGCCTCGACGCGACCCTCGACGGCGCCCCGCGGGGTGTCGAGGTCGCCGCAATCCTTGCGTCCCTGCTCGGGCTCGAGAGGGCCGTGGGCGCTGCCGAGGATATGGGCTGGGCGATCCGGCTTTTCCTTGCCCACCTCGCCCGCGAGCGGCCCTTGATCGTCGTCGTGGAGGATATCCACTGGGCCGAGCCAGGCCTCCTGGATGTTCTCGAGGCGACGGTTGATTGGACAAGGGACGCGCCAATCCTCATCCTCTGCCCGACCCGACTGGATCTGCTGGACGCCCGCCCAGCGCTCTTCGTTGGACGGGACAACGTCACCGCCCTTCGACTCCTCCCCCTTGCGGCCGACGATACCGGTGTCCTCATCGACGTCCTGCCGGGCGGATCGGCCCTGCCCGCCGCGCTGCGTCACCGGATCGAGGAGGTCTCCGAGGGGAATCCGCTCTATGTCGAAGAGATGCTGGGCATGCTCGTCGATGACGGTCGGTTGCGACGTGACGGCGAGGGCTGGGCGGCAGCTCCCGAGCTCGGAACTCTGACCGTACCGGTATCGGTACAGGCGCTCATCGCGGCGCGCATCGACGCGCTGGCGTTCGCCGAGCGCCGTGTGGCCGAGCGGGCGTCCGTCGTCGGGCGCGAATTCGAGCGGTCCGCTGTGGCCGCGTTGACGCCAGCCGACGAGCGGAAGGCGCTCTCCGGACTCCTGTTGAGCCTGACGCGCAAGGAGCTGATCGGGACGGCCGAACCGGGCCTATCCCGAGATGATGTGTTCCGGTTCCGTCACATCCTCATCCGCGACGCGGCCTACGAGCGCCTGCCGAAGCGAGATCGGGCTGATCTTCACGCTCGCCTTGCCGACTGGCTCGAAGGGATCTCGGGTGACGGACGCGGCGATCTCCTCGAGATCCTCTCGTACCACCTCGCCGAGGCGATCCGATTCCGGGCGGAGATCGGAATGGATCGTGACGAGGAGCTCATCGAGCGTGCGCTCACGGCGCTCTCGGAGACTGCGGCGCGCGCCGATCGAAGCCACCGATACGCCGATGTCGCCGAACTCCTCTTGCGAAAGGTCGCCGTTCTCGAGCAGGCCGGGGGCGGCTCAGCCACGATCGATTCGGCCCTCGAGGTGCGTCTGCGGGCCGCCGAGGCCGCGCATCTTGGCGGGCATTCCGACCTGGCCATTTCGGTGATCGGAGAGGTCATCTCACAAGTCGACGCGATGGGCAACCCATCGCGTTCTGGATCGGCGCATGAGCGACTGGGCACCTACCTCGTGGAGGCTGAGCGCACCGCTGAGGCACTGGCTGCGTACGAGCGCTCTCTCGAGCTGCTGATCGAACCCTCACCGCAGCGAGCCAGGGCCCTCGCCTCCCTCGGTCGCCTCCATATGCTCATTGACCGCTACGACGACGCGCAGCGGGTACTCGAGGAAGCGCTCCAGATCCCGTCAACGGCCGGCATGGACTCGATTCGCGCGAGTGCGATGACGTCCCTGGGGACGGTGCTGAACGAGTCGGGAGCCTGGCAAGAAGGCATCAATTGGATCAGGCGGGGACTCGAGCAGGCCCGGGCGGCCGACGACGGGTTCGAGATAGTGCGTGCCTACAACAACCTCGGCGGCGCGCTTGAACGCGCCGGCGAGATTGCTGCCTCCGTGGCCATTTTTGAAGAAGGCCATGCGGAGATCGTGCGGCGCCGGCTGACCCACGTCGCCCCAAGGTTGCTCGCAAACTGGTCATTCAACCTGCTGCTCATGGGTCGCGTGAACGAAGCTGAGGTTCGCGCACGGCAGGCCCTTGAGTTGGGCCCTTCGGACGATTTCGTGCTCAACATCTGGGACCGCCTCGGTGCCGCGCTGCTGTTTGCGGGCCGCCTCGACGAGGCCGACGAGGCGTACGTGCGCGCAGGCTCATCGGCCGACAGGGCCTGGGCGATTGGTCGCCAGCTGTCTGCGTTTGAGCTCCGGATGGGGTTCGGGCGGATCCTCGCTGCGAAGGGTGAGTTCGACGCGGCCGACGCGACGTTCCGCGAGGCGTTCCCCCACGACCTCGGCGGCTTTCCCCTCGCGGAACTGCCGGACCTCGTCGCAGAGGCCGCGGGAAATCGTGCAAACCAGGCCACACGGCTCCGGCGAGCGGGAGATGTCGCCCACGCATCGGACGTGGCCGCATCCGCAGAGGGTTGGAGGCAGGAGTTCGTCCGTCTCTGGCCAACGAACGTCGAGCCGTCTCCTCGCCTGCGTCCCGCGCTCGCCATCATCGACGCCGAAGTCGAGCGTGCCTGGGGACGCCCTGATCCAGTGGCCTGGACCCGGGTCGTCGCAGCCGCGAGGTCCGTGGGGATGCGACTAGCCGAGGCGTACGCCCAGTTCCGGTTCACGGAAGCTCTGGCGGAGACCGGTCGCCCGATCGCCGAGATCACCGACGCGCTGGTGGCCGCGCTGACTCTGTCGCGCGAACTCGGCACGGGTCTCTACACGTCTCAGATCGAGGCGCTTGCCGATCGCCTTCGCCTGCGCGTGCCGACCTTTGCGGAACCGACCAGTTGAGGCGTCCCCGAACCCCTTGGGCGCAGCTGCGCACGCGACGGTGGGGCTCGTCCGAACCATCACGATCGCCGTTATCGCGACAGGCTGCGGCACGCCAACCTCGACCGCCACGCGGACGCCTGGTGACTCAGCCGTCGCGCGTCGCGGCCATCTCAAGACGACCCCGCGCTACCCTGTGATCGAAGGAGTTGCCGATCGTCAGGTCGGAACGAGGATGTAACACCAGCGCCCACCAACCGTCTCAGGAACGGCACGTTGGCCGTTCCGGCCGATGAGCACCGCTGGGTGAGGGCGAAGATGCGAGCCGTCGATCGAGTGTGGCGTCCCAGGTCACCGCGCCAGGCAGCAGCCGTGGCCGTCGCACTCATCGGCGTCGCTCTCGTCGCGTCGGCCCTCTTCGTCGACCGTGCCGGCCCCGTTCCACCCGCCTCGCCCTCACCAGAGAACGCCCCGCCGGCCTCCCCCGCTCCGTCTCAAGAACCGGTGGCGTGGTCGCGCCTCGAACTCGCGCCGTTCGCCG
>JANNUK010000338.1:0-2581 GCA_031395155.1 Chloroflexota bacterium
GCAGGGCAACGTCGGGCTTGAACACGAACGCCACCAGCACCGGCGGACTCCAGGCCACGAATGGTCCGAAGAAGGGGATGGCCATCAGGACGCCCGCCGCGGCGATCGTCACCGGCGCGAACTCGAGACCGAGGACGACGCTGGCCAACGCCGCCACGAGCGCGTAGCTGAAGCCCATCGTCGCCTGTCCGCGCAGGAACCCCCCGAACGACGCGGCAACGCTCTTCCGAAGGAGGGTCGCCTCGGCCTCGTATCCGGGCGGCACGAGGCGCTGCAGGAAGCCCGACATCCGGCCGCTGTCGGCCGCCATGTAGATGGACAGGACCACGATGAACACGAGGTTGCCGACGACGCCCAGGCTCGCCACCGCGACCTGCTGGAGCAGCCCGGCCAGCTGGACCAGGTAGCGGTTGAGGTTGTCGAGGACCGAGCGACCGAGCGGGACCAGGTCGATCCCGAGCCCCAGGGCATCGAGGCGCGCCTGCCAGGCGGCGAGGAGGGCCGGCAGCTCTGCCCGGATCCGCGGGACGCTGTCGATGAAGTCGGCGATGGACCGGGCCAGCGTGTTGGCCAGCAGGAACATCGCCAGCAGGAGGCTGCCGATGAGCGCGCCGTAGACGAGGATCACGGCGACGCCACCAGGCAGGCCCGGGACGTGGTTCGAGAGGAATCGGGCGATCGGCGTCAGCACGAGGGCGAGCAGCCAGGCGATGAGGAAGACGAGGAGGATGTCGCCGAACGCGGCGAGAAACTCGGCGAAGAACCCGAGCAGCACGTAGATGACCGCCACGGTCGAGAGGACCAGCAGGGCATCCAGCCAGCGTCGCTGGCGCGAACTCAGATCGAGCGTCATCCGATGGCGCCCTCGTCCCGGTCCGCCGCCGACTCGATCATTGCCGCTCCCTCCGGGCTCAGCGCAGGCCCATCCGCTCCCTGACGTCGTCCATCGTGGCCGCGGCCCTCGACCGCAGCCGTTCTGCCCCGTCCGCCAGGATCCTGTCGATCCGATCCGGATGGGCCATCAGGTCCTCGTAGCGCTCGCGAGCCGGCGCGTAGTGGGCGACGATCCGGTCGGCGAGGAGGCGCTTCATGTCGACGCAACCGGTTCGGGCCGTCCGTTCCCCGTCCCACAGGTCCTCGTAGTCGGCGCCGAAGAAGCGCTGGAGCTGGCAGACGTTGCAGACCTCGGGCCGGCCCGGGTCGGTCCGCAGGATGCGCTGCGTGTCGGTGACCATCGACATGACCTGCTTCCGGACCAGCTCGGGGGACCCGAAGATGTCGATCGTGTTCCCGACCGACTTCGACATCTTCTTCACCCCGTCCGTCCCCAGGACGACCGGCGCCTCGGTATAGACCGCCTCCGGCTCGGGGAAGGTGTCGCCGTAGCGGTTGTTGAAGCTACGCACGATCTCGCGCGACAGCTCGAGATGGGCCGCCTGGTCGCGCCCGACCGGGACCTGGTTTGCCTTGTAGATGACGATGTCGGCCGCCTGGAGGACCGGATAGGTCAGCAGGCCGTGGTTGATGTCGTCCGGCTGGTTCTGCTTCTTCTCCTTGTAGGTCGGCGTGCGCTCGAGCCACGAGACCGGGGTGACCGTGGCCAGCAGCCAGGCCAGCTCGGTGTGCTCGGGGCGGTGCGACTGGACAAACAGCGTGCAGCGATCGGGGTCCAGGCCCAGGGCCAGGAGGGAGGCGGCCATCTCGCGTGTCCGCGAGCGCAGCAGGCCGGCGTCATGGGTGCTGGTGAGCGCGTGGTAGTCGACGATGCAGTAGATCGCGTCGTACGACTCCTGGAGACGGACATAGTTGCGGATCGCGCCGAGGTCGTTGCCGAGGTGGACGGTCCCCGACGGCTGGATCCCGCTGAAGATCGTCTGGCGAAGGGCGGTCGTCATGTGCCCGGAGTGTAGCCGAGCCCCCGGGCCACCGGCCGGCCGTGGCGGCCGTCGGCTACCATCTCGATCATGCCGAACGCGTGGAGGTCGCCAGGGTGAGCGGGCCGCTGCGGGTCGCCGTCCTGGGCGCCGGCACCGTCGGCCGGGAGGTGATCCGTGGGTTCCTCGAGCACCCGGAACGGCTTCGGCCGGGCGATGGATCGGCATTGACACTCGTTGCCGTCGCGGTCCGCGACACGGCACGGGCACGGGCCGACGGGATCCCGCCGGGGCTCGTCGGCGACGCTCCGGCCCACCTCGTCGCGTCACCGGACACGGACATCATTGTCGAGCTCATGGGCGGCGATGAGCCCGCGCACACCCTGGTGGCGGCTGCCCTGGCGGCCGGCAAGTCCGTGGTCACAGCCAACAAGCACCTCGTCGCCCATCACGGGCCGGAGCTCGAGGCGATCGCTCGCCGCACGGGTGCTACCCTCCGATTCGAGGCCGCGGTCGGTGGCGGCATCCCCGTTCTCGGTCCGCTCGCCAGCGACCTTGCCGCCAACCGCGTCACGTCCGTGCGCGGCATCGTCAACGGCACGACCAACTTCATCCTGACCGCGATGGCCGACGAGGGCCGCTCCTACGACGAGGTCCTGGCCGCGGCGCAGGCCGCCGGCTATGCCGAGGCGGATCCATCGGGCGAC
>JANNUK010000367.1:0-1563 GCA_031395155.1 Chloroflexota bacterium
CCCGGCGAGGCCGACCCGGGGCTCTTCCACCAGGTGCCGACGGCCCGATCGACGGCCTGACCGCGGGGAGGATGCCTCCCGCTGCTACGATTCGCCGATGCCCGACATTCGCGTTCGCATCGCGCCGAGTCCCACCGGCCCGCTCCACATCGGCACCGCCCGGACGGCTCTCTTCAACCTGCTGTTCGCCAGGCGACACGGCGGGACATTCATTCTTCGGCTCGAGGACACCGATGCCGCCCGGAGCACGACCGAATTCGAGCGCGACATCCTGCACGGCCTGCGCGACCTGGGGATCGACTGGGATGAGGGCCCGGATCCGGACG
Source organism: Chloroflexota bacterium (assembly GCA_031395155.1). Lineage (GTDB taxonomy): Bacteria > Chloroflexota > Limnocylindria > Limnocylindrales > CSP1-4 > CAKKPP01. Next base: position 327 of record JANNUK010000367.1, read on the forward strand.
GCGGTCCCGACCGCGGACCCTACGCGCCGTATCGCCAGATGGCTCGACTCGAGCGGTATGCGGAGGCGGCCGATCGACTGCGCGCGGCCGACCAGGCCTATCCCTGCTACTGCACGCCCGACGAGCTTGATGCGGAGCGCAAGCGGCTCGAGGCCGCGCGCCTCCCACCGCGCTACAACGGCCGCTGCGCCGCGCTGACCCCCGAGGCCAGAGCAGCATTCGAGTCCGAGGGCCGCCGGCCGGTGCTCCGGTTCCGCATTCCGGACGGGCCCGTCGCCTTCGACGATCTGGTCCGCGGCCGGGTCGAGATCGACGGGTCCGCCCTCGGAGGCGACCTCGTCATCGCGCGCGCCGACGGCACGCCGCTCTATCACTTCACCGTGGTCGTCGACGATGCGGACATGGCCATCACGCACGTGATCCGCGGCGAGGACCATCTGTCGAACACGCCGAAGCACATCCTGCTGCTGCGGGCTCTCGGCTATGACGAACCGCGTTTCGCCCACCTGCCGCTCATCCTCAACCCGGACGGCACGAAGATGAGCAAGCGCAAGACCCAGACCGCGATCGCCGACTATCGCGCCGAGGGCTTCATCACTGAAGCGCTCATCAACTATCTCGCGCTGCTGGGCTGGTCGACCGGCACCGAGGAGGAGATCCTGTCGCTCACGGAGCTCGAGGGGCGCTTCGACCTGGATGCGGTCCAGAAGGGTGGAGCGCGCTTCGATCGGGAGCGCCTCCTGTGGCTCAACGGCCAGTGGATCCGACGGCTGCCCGCCATGGAGCTCGTGGATCGCCTGCGGCCGTTCCTGGCTCGCGACCTGGAGGCCGGACGGATCGACCGGATGCCGACCGACGATGAGGTGCTCGTGCTGGTCCCGGTCATCCAGGAGCGTCTCCCTACCCTCGGGGCGGTGGGCGATCTCATCGGCTTCCTGTTCGTGGATCGCGTCGAGGTCGATCCGGCCGTCGTGGTTCCCAAGCGCTGGGACGCGGCCACCACCGTGGCCAACCTCCGCGCGGCTCGCGATACGATCGCTGCCGTGGGCGCCGTCAGCTACGAGGCCGAGGAGCTGGAGCCGCCGCTGCGAGCTCTCGCGGAAGCGAACGGCTGGAAAGCCGGCGACCTGTTCATGGCGATCCGCGTGGCAACCACGGGGCGGACGGCCACGCCGCCGCTCTTCGATACCCTGGTCGCGCTCGGTCGCGACCGTACCCTGGCGCGCCTCGACGCCGC
>JANNUK010000368.1:0-1849 GCA_031395155.1 Chloroflexota bacterium
GCCGGAGTCGGCGCCCGCCATGCAGATCGTGCATGAGACCATCGCGCTGTCCACCCTCGAGCAGATGGCTGCGGGCATGTTCGGGACCCTCGTGAAGGCGGTCGTGGACATCGAGCAGGGCATCATGGCGGTCGGAGGTGAGATGCACGCCGACGAGGAGGCACTGCTCCTCGACGAAGGCTCGCCGCAGCCGAGTCTCTGGGGGATCAACCTCTACCTGGCACAGTTCGGCACACCCAGGTTCATCGAGTTCGACTCCGTCATCAACATCCGTCCCCGGCAGGGGAACCGCACTCGCTCGGTCGATGACGCGGCTGTGCGCGCGGTCGTCACCTCGATCGTCGACCGATTGGTGACGCGATGACGATGCACGCCGGCTTGGCCAGCGGTCGCTGGTGGACGCTCACGCTTGCAGAGCAGCTCGGCAACGCAGGAGCCGACGTCGGCCGCGCGATCCGGGCCAGGGACGAAGGCGACCAGGGTCGCTTCGACGCGGCATTCGATCGAGCGCTCGAGCTGCTCGACCTCACCCTCGCGGACCCTCGATGGCGCGGTCCTCGGCTGCGTGAGATCGCGCGGACGCGCGAGGTCGTGTGCGACTTCCTCGCCGGGGACAACCAGTATCGATCCAACCCCGAGTTGCTCGACGCCTATTTCCTCGCCTTTGCCATCGCGGCTAGACGCGCAGCAGCCTGTACGTGACGGCCGACCTGGCGGAGCGGTTGAGCGTCCGTTGCCCCACCTACCCGACCGCGAGCGGCACCCTCGCCTGCATCCCACTCCTCGCCCTCGGAGAGGTCGTGGGCGTCGTCCATCTCCACTGGCAGGCCGTCGAGGCACTCCCCCTCGACATCCGCGGCGCCGTCGCCCGGATCACCGAGCACGCGTCCCTGGCGATCGCGAACTGCTGGCTGATGACCGCGCTCCAGGGAATGGCCAGCACCGACGGTCGAACCGGCCTGGCCAACAGTCGCTCGTTCGATGAGACGCTGCAGGATCGCCTCACGACCCGGGATGCCGGCGACCCGCTCGCCGTGCTCATGCTCGACATCGACCACTTCAAGGCCTTCAACGACCGGAACGGCCATCCCGCCGGCGACCAGGCTCTCCGGACATTCGCCCACGTGCTCCAGGCCGCCATCCGCGACGGCGACATCGCCGCTCGATACGGCGGGGAGGAGTTCGTCGTCATGCTCCCGGGCGCCACCGCATCGGACGCCGTCATCGTGGCCGAGCGGATCCGGTCGCAGGTCGAGGGGACCGCGATCGACCTCTCGCCCGGCCATCGCGATCAGGTGACCGTCTCCATCGGCCTCGCCGTGTGGCCGGCGGACGCCGACGACCGGGTGACGCTCCTCGAGGTCGCCGATGCGGCCCTCTACCGGGCGAAGAACACCGGCCGGAACCGGGTCGTCGTTGCAGGGGAGGAATTCATCGGCCGCAGCGCGTCGCGCAGGACGAGCGGCGGCGCGTCCGCCGGGAAAGCGCCGCCAGACGACACGACCGCGGGTGCGGACCTGGTCCCGCAACCCATCGCCCTGCCCCGCGCCGGGTGACGGCTTCCGCCTGCTCGCGCGTCAGCTCGTTCGGGGCGATGGCTACGGGCGCCTCTGGTAGCCCGGCCGATCGCCCGACCGCGGCCCTCGGCCCGGCTGGTTCGCGGGTGACCCGCTATCGTCAGCGGATGTTCGCCTCTGACGCGCACGACGCGAATCTCGATATTGAGGCCATGGTCGTCGACACCCTCGAGCGCCTGCCGGCGGCCTTCCGCGACCAGCTCGGCAGCGTCGCCATCGTCATCGAGGACGAGGCCAGCCCGGCCGAGCTGGCCTCGGTTGGGGCGCCCGGC
>JANNUK010000374.1:0-14750 GCA_031395155.1 Chloroflexota bacterium
CTGCGGAGACGACCGCCGGGATCCGCTCCTCGAACATGTCCACCTCGATCTCCGTGCCCTCCGCCAGGTTCGACGGAAGATACACGTAGCCGACCGTGCGATTCACGCTGAATCCGTACGCCGCACTCCGCAGACGCCCCATGACCACGCCACCCACCCGAACCGCCTCCCCGCCGTAGATCGGGAGATAGGCGTCGCCGGCGCCCATCACGACCGTGCGGATCCGGTTCGCCGGAGGTGCGCCGTCGCGACGAGCCAGGAGCGCGTCGCGGCCGATGAAGTCTGGCTTGGAGAGCGCGACGAACGGCAACATCCCGGCTTCCAGCGGGGTGTCCAGCATGGTCAGGTCGGTTCCGTAATAGCGATAGCCCTTCTCGATCCGCAGCGAGTCGAGCGCGCGGTAGCCCACGTGCGCCAGGCCGTGTTCCTGGCCCGCTTCGACAAGTCCGTCCCAGGCGCTGATCGCCCGCGACCGGTCCGCGTAGAGCTCCCAGCCCAGTTCGCCCGCGTAACTGATGCGCTGCGCGAGGACGCTCGCACCGCCCACCTCGATCCGCGCCGCCCGTCGCAGCGGGATGGCAGCGTCCGATACCTCGTCTCGCGAGGCTCCGGCCAGGACCGCACGCGCCGCCGGACCCCACAGCCCAAAGCAGGCAATTGCGTCGCTCTCGTCGGTCAGGGTCACGTCCTCGCCGTCAGCTTGATGGAGACGCAACCACCCGAGATCGCCGGCAACATACCCGGCCCCCGTCACCACCCGGAACGCGTCAGTTGCCAGTCGGGTCACCGTGACATCGGCAACGATCCCTGCGCGCCCGTCGAGAAACTGGGTGTACGTCACGGCGCCGACCGGGCGATCCATGCGGCCGGCCGCCACGCGCTCCAGGAGCGCCAGGGCACCGGGCCCCTCGACGCGGATCTTGCCGAACGAGGAAAGATCGATCAGACCCACCCGCTCGCGTACGGCTCGATGCTCCGCACCGACCCGGTCCAGCCACGGCGGTCGCGTCCAGCCGTACGCGCGCTGGTCCGCGCCGGCTCGGCGCCATGTCCGTCCGGGCTCGAACAGGTCGGGCCGCTCCCATCCGTGCTTGGTCCCGAAGATGGCCCCCGCGTCCTGGAGGCGTGTGTGAACGGCGCTGAGCCGCCGCGGCCGCCCGTCCTCGTCGGCGTCATACGGGTAACGGAGAAGGTAGTAGTAGCGATACGCCTCACGTCCCCCGGCCGCGGCGAATCCCGGATCGCGGTACGTATCCCCGAACCGCCACGCCCGGTAGGGATGGACGTCGAGATCGGGGTCCCCCGCCGTCATCCACTCGGCCATGACCCGACCGATGCCGCCGGCCCCGCCGAAACCGTTGAGCGACAGGCCGGCTGCCACCCAGAACCCGTGCCGGCCGGGCATCGGGCCCAGCAGCGGGTTCGCGTCGGGCGTCATCGCGTCCGGATGGTTCACGAGACGGACGACCTCGGCGTCGGCGAGGAATGGGAAACGCCGGACCGCGCCTTCCATGAGTGGCTCGAACCGGGTCGTGTCGGCCTGGAGCGACTGCGCGGAGTGCTCCCATGGAACGCCGTCGATCCAGCGAGCATGCGGCTCCGCCTCGTACCCACCGAAGAGCACGCCGCCTGCCTCCGACTAGCCGTAGACGAGGTTGTCGGGATCGCGAAAGCAGGGCATGTCGTGCGGGAGTTCGGACCCGGGGACCGCTTTCAGGGCGATGTGCTGATGATCCACCGGCGTGGACGGAACGAAGGCGCCGACCATCGCCGCCACGCGCGGCGCCCAGATCCCGGCCGCGTTCACGACGGTCTCGGTGGCGATCCGGCCCTGGTCGGTGATGACCGCCGTCACGGCACCGCGTGCGTCGAGGTCGATGCCGGTTACGCGGATGCCCGTCCGGATCGTGACGCCGAGCGCCTTCGCGGCGTCGGCCACCGCGTGGGTTGTCCGGTGCGGGTCAAGGTGCCCATCGCCGCCCAGGTGGATCGCTCCGTACAGCCGGTCGGGCGATGCAGCAGGCATGAGCGCCCGTGCCTCGTCGGCCGAGATGACGTCCGCCTCAAGCCCGATTCCACGCGCTCGGCTGACCCCGCGGTGAAGCTCGAGCAGTTGGTCCCGGCTGGAGGCGAAGCGGAGGCTGCCGACGGTCTCGAAGACACCGAGTTCCCGGTACAGCTCGATGCTGTAGCGTCGGAATCGCATCATCGTCCCTGACGAGTTGAACATCGTCACCAGACCCGCCGCCTGACAGGTGGACCCACTCGTCAGCGCGCCCTTGTCCAGGAGGAGGATCTCGCGCCAGCCGGCACGGGCCAGATGCAGCGCGATGCTGCAACCTGTGATCCCGCCGCCGATGATCACGACCCGCGCCTGGTCCAACGTTCCTGCCTCTTGCGTATGACCGGGGAGCACGTCCCGCGACGAAACGAGCGTGATCGCCCGACGACGGTGCATGTGCCTGTGTCGCAAGGCTAGGCTGCGCGAGCCGCAGCCACAAGGTGGTCGCGCAACGTGAGCCGAGGGGGAGGCCGGGTCGTGCAGCACGGGTCGTGCAGCCGCCGCCCTCACCACTACAATGGCGCCCGTTCACCTCGCCGCGGAGTCCTCCTTCCAGCGATGTCCGCCACCGGAATGCCACAAGGCACCGCCGATCGCGCCGCACTCGAGACCGAGGTCCTCCGCCTCGTCGCGCAGGCCGAGGCCGCGGGCGCCCCGGTCCGCGTCCTTGGTTCGCTCGGTGTCTCGATCCACTGCCCGGGGACGGCCCACCTCCTGCCGTCGTTCAAGCGAACCTATTCGGACATCGATCTCGCGGCCTATCGCCGGAATGCGCGCGAGGTAACCCGTGTCCTCGCCGCGGCCGGGTACGTGGAGGATCGCCAGCTGGCGATCGACTCGGAGGGTCGCCGGGGCCTCTACGACCACGCGTCGAATGGCACGCACGTCGATGTGTTCTTCGACGTCCTCGAGTTCTGCCACCCGATCGTGCTCGGCGGCCGGCTCGAGCGGGACTCGCCGACCCTCCCCGTCGCGGACCTCCTCCTGTCGAAGCTGCAGATCGTGAAAATCAACGAGAAAGACATCATCGACGCGATCCTCCTGATCCTCGAGCACCCGATCATCGACGGATCCGACGACCGCGATGCGCTCGACGGGCGACGCGTTGCCCAGGCCTGTGCCGCGGAGTGGGGTCTGTGGCGGACCCTGACCTTCAACCTCGACAAGGTGGTCGCCCTCGCCAGGACCTACGAGCAGTTGACCGACGACCAGCGCGCGACGGTCGAGGCGCGCGTGGGCGAGCTCATGGACGGGCTCGAACGCGAACCAAAGCCGCTCGGGTGGCGCGTCCGGGCGAAAGTCGGCGAGCGCCGCCAGTGGTGGACCGACGTGGAAGAGGTCCGCTAGGACCCTCGGCGCCCGGAGGCATCCACGAGTGCCGCCTCGAATGCGGGCGTCGCCGCCGTGGCCAGCAGGCGATCGAAGTGCTCGCCGGCGTACGCCACGAAGTCGACATCGAGGCTGCTGATGCCCTGCTGGAGCACGCCCCACATCGCCTCGCGGAAGTCGGATACGACGCGCATGAGTGCCAATCGCGCGGCACGCTCAGGCGCCGGATCGGCCACGCCGTCATAGCTGGACAGGAGGAGCCGGTCCTCGTCGAGCGTGAGGCCGTTGTTCACGCTGAAGTTCCCGAGATCGAAGAATGGGTCGCCCATCCCCGCGTATTCCCAGTCGACGATCCGGATCCGTTGTCCGTCGTCGATGAAGTTCGCGTTGAGCAGGTCGTTGTGACAGGGACGCAGATCGATCGGCCGCTCCACGAGGGCCCGCTCGATCCGCTGCCGCACTGCCTGCGCCAACGCGTATTCGGCCGGGATGGCGACGCCCCGATCGGCCGCCAGCGCACGGTACGCCTCGACGATGCGGAACGGGACGAACAGGCCGGGGATCGCGGGCCCACCGTGGACGCGCCGGATCGAGTCGGCGACGCGGGCGATCGTCGTGGCCTGGTGAACGGCGTCATCCGAGACCGGTGTGCCTTCGATGAATCTCGTGACGAGGTAGCCCTCGGGTCGGATGAAGGCGGTCACCTCCGGACCGACACCGACCCCGGCCGCGGCGACGGTCGCGGCATGCTCGACTTCGCGGCTGATCCCGAGAAGATGCGTGTCGTTACCGGCGAGGCGTACGACATAGCGGTCAGCGGAGCCCGCGACGTCAACAAGGAAGTTGCGGTTCGTGATCCCGCCGCTGAGGGCCGTCAGCGTAAGTAGGCGCCCCGCCAGCTCCGGGACACGGCCCAGGGCCACGATGAGTTCGTCGCGGACATCGGGCGCGGTTGGGTGCGTCGTGGTGGACATGACCTACCCATCATCGTCCCCGGGACGGGATCGCGTCCCGGCCTCCGCGCACCGCGTCCAACCAGACGTCGCCCACTCCCGATCGCCAGGCAAGCGAACCGGCGCGACGTTGTCACACGGCGCGCCGGTTGCCTCAACGAGATGCCTCGCTCAGGCCGCGCTGAGCTACCCGATCATCGACTCGCCCGTCGCGGCATCCGCCTCCACGTCGGCGGTGCGTCCGCGGACCTCGAGGAGGTAGTAGATCGCTCCGAACAGGAGGATCACACCGACGATGACCTCGAACGTCGGCCACGGCGGCAGATTCTCGAACGTCTGGCCGAAGGGCGTGAAGAAGGCTGAGAAGGCGGGGTTGGTGAAGCCGCGACCATCGCCACCGAACTCGCCGAACAGGCCCTTGTCCTGCCAGAGGCCGATATTCACGATCATCGCGCCACCCCAGATGAGCGCGAGCGAATTGATCAGCATGCCCCACCGGCCGAGGTTGAACCACGCCGGCTGGTGCGGCCAACCCTTGCGGCGGGCCATCAAGACCCCGAGGTTGCAGAGCCAGTAACTCAGGTAGATCAGTCCCGTGGCCGCGATCGACATGAAGAAGCCGCCCAGCGGACCGACCACCAGGATGGGCAGCGCCGCGAGCACGCCGACGGCGACCGCGGCGTTCGCGGGCGTCTTGAATGTCGGGTGGACCTGGCCCCAGAGCCGGCCCAGGGGCAGATGCCGGTCACGGCTCATCGAGAACATCATCCGCGTCGCAGCGCCCTGGATCGCCAGGGTGCACACAAAGACCGAGGCAAGGATCACGAACAGATAGATCTCGCCGAGCGTGATCCCGTCCACGATCTCGGTGGTCAGGACGCCGACGATCGTCGTGGCGATCGGAAACCCGCCGGCCTGACCCTCGGCCATCGCATCGGGGATGCTCGGGATCGCGAGGATCACGCCGAGGAGGAATACGGCGCCGACCGCGCCGGAGATGAGGATCGAGGCCAACACGCCCCGCGGCGCCTGGCGGCTCGCGTCGATGGTCTCCTCGCCGAAGGTGCCGGCCGTATCGAATCCGTACACGATGAACAGCGCCATGAACATTCCGAGCAGGAAGGCCGGGAAGTAGCTCCCGCCGGTCGCCTGCTCTGCACCACCGGTGTCAAACAGGACCGCGGGGGACTGGTGATTGGCGAAGAACAGCAGGATGAGCGCGAACACGAACATCCCGAGGATCTCGGTCGCGACACCCACGTTGTTCAGAAACGTCAGTAGCCGCACGCCGAAGGCGTTGATCATCGTGGTGGCCACCAGGGTCGCCAGCGAGACAAACGTGAACATCGTCGTCAGACCGGTTGGATCCGCGCTATCGAGGAACGGGGTCTCGCCCACGGGCCCGTGAATACCGTCGATCACGAACGCAACGATGACTGCGACTGCCGTGACGGTGACGACCTGGGCCCAGAAATAGAACCACCCCGTGAACCAGCCAAGGGTCCGGTTGGACAACCGCTTCGACCACTGGTAGATGGACCCGGCCACCGGAAAATGGCTCGCCAGCTCAGCGAATACGAGGGCCACCAGCGTCTGGCCTGCGATGACGATCGGCCACGACCAGAAGAACGCCGGACCGCCAAGCCCGATCCCGACGCCAAAGTTGCCGAAGGATCCCGTCGACACGCTGATGAAGCTGAAAGCGATCGCGAAGTTGGACAGGAATCCCAGCGTTCGACGCAACTCTGGCTTGATGCCGAGCGATCGCAGGTGTGCGTCGTCGCGCTCCGCGATCTCGGCGTTTGTAGCTATCGGTCCCGACACGATGTACTCCTCTTCCTCCACGGGCAAGTGCCCGTGAGACTGACCTCTTCGGAGAACGCGGGAACATGAGGGCTCGGCGCGGGCAGACCTCCTTCTGCGATTGCCTGGCGGCGAAGCATACGAGGGCCGAGCGAGAGAAATCAAGCCACGTTTCGAGGGTCGTCATGACCTCGCGTCGCGACGCCCCAGGTCGACGGGCCAGACGGGCCCTGGCCGCGGACGGATGGACGGATGTAGTGGCTACGGATCGAGGCGGTAGAAGCGGAACGTGTCGTGCTCGATCGGGAGGACCGTAACGGCGCTGAAGCCCGCGTCCGTTGCCATCGCCCGGACCGCGCCGACCCGGAGGACCGTGCCGGTCCCGACGCTCGGCTTGTCCGCCAGCCCGTTCGGCAGGCAGAACATGACGCTGTAGCCATACATGATCCGTTCGATCTCGTCGCCCGGCGCCGTAAACGTGTCGCCGACCTTCTCGTCGACCATGAGCGCCGCTCCGCCCGGTGCAAGGAGCCCTCGCACGGCCCGCAGGACGGCGACGGGCTGGCTCATGTCGTGGACGGCCTCCACGATGACCGCCAGGTCGTAGCGCCCCGAGAGAGCGGGATCCGCCGCGTCACGTGCTGCGAACGTGACGCGATCGCCCACGTCGCGAGCCGCGGCGAGATTCGCCTGGGCGAGATCGATCGACGCCACATCGAGGTCGAGCCCGTCGACACGCACGCCGGGATAGCCACGCGCAATCGCGATCGTCGACCATCCGGCGCCACACGCGATGTCGGCGACGCGTGCCGGCGGGTCGCTGCGGAGCCGCGCGTCAATGTCACTCATTGCGGGGATCCACTCGCTCGTCAGGAATCGGAGCAGGCCCGGTCGGTTGAAGGCCGCCTGGGCCTCGCGAACATCGGCGCCGTACGCGTCCCAGGCCACGCCGTCACCCGATCTGAACGCGGCCAGCAGGTCGGGCATCCGCTGGATGCCGCCGACGAGAAATCGCGCCATCGGGGCCATGGTCACGAGGCTGTCGGGGTCGACGAGCACCTCGGCATGGGCGGCCGGCAGCGAGTAGCGGCGTTCGTCGGCGGCTCCGGCGGGATCGTCGACCTCGACGATGCCGGCCACCGCCTGATGCTCCAGCCACTCCCGCGCGTAGCGCTCGTGGACGCCCGTCCGCCGGCTGAACTCCCCCACGGATGCGGGACCGTCATCGACCAGGGAGCGATAGAGCCCGAGGCGGTCCCCGATGTAAATCAGCGCCAGGTCGAACGCCCCCAGCGTCGATTCGAACAGTCGGCCGACGAGGGCATCTCGCCGCTCGACGTCCGATGCCGTGGTGATCGCAGCCATCGCCTTTACCTCGGGTCATCAGGTTGATGGGCCATTGTGGCGGTCGCTCCCGCGTTTCCCGTCTCGGGCCGGGTCAGGTCGCGCGGGTCGCGACCTCCCGCAGGGCATCGGGGAGCGGGCGGTGCAGCTCCGCAGGGTTGATGAACCGGTCGATCATCGCCCACGACCCGACCACGCCAAGCTCGCTGTAGAGATACGAGATCTTCTGCTTCTGGCTGGCCAGGATCTCGTCCTTCGTCGCCAGGTCCCACAGCTCGCGCTTGAGCGGGCCGATCGCCTTCTTGCGCGTCTTGTAGAGAAACTGCTCCTCGGTCTCGCTATTGCTGCGCTCTTCGGCAGCGTTCTCGCGGCACCACCCGTTGACCTCGGCCAGGAGATCGGGGGGAAACGCCGGGTGATCGTAGAGATGGTTCTGGAAGCCTGTGGCGAGATGGATCTCCGCCGTCTCGGCCTTGCGGAAGTGGTGGAACAGGTCGTCGGGCAGCGTCGACGCGCCGTGCTGAACGGCGCCTGCCGCGCCGTGTTCGCGCACGACCTCGCCGAGCCGACGCAGCACGTCGAAGTCCAGCTTGACCTCGGCGACACCGCCGTCGGGGAGCGGCACGCCACCGTGGCTCGTTCCCGTCTGGACGCTGACCTTCGACAGTCCGATCGCCCCATGCGCCGCAGCATCGAGCTCCCGGCGGTAGCCGGTGAGGTACGCCGTCAGCTCCCCTTCGGTCGAGTTCTTCTTGCCGACCTCCCCGATCTCGCCACCGACGCTGACGGTCACACCGTCATGTTCGAACGTGCGGATGAGCGCCGTGAGCTCGGCGGCACGGACGTAGTTCTCGCGCTGTTGCTCGTCCAGTGTCGGCTTCGAAAGGTCCACGAGCGTGGAGCTGTCGATGTCGATGTTCCGGTATCCGGCATCGATCGCGAGGCGGCACGCACGCCGGATCTCCTCGGTCGTCGCCTCCGGGTCTGCGACGTACTTCTTCGCGTTGAACTGGTAATGGTCGCCCTGCAGGAAGACCGGGCGTTCCCAGCCCGCGGCGATCGCCCCGGCCAGAACCGCCGTCGAATAGTCGATCGGGCGCTGGAAGGTATACGTCTGCTCGCTCCGGGCCAGCTCGAGGATGACGGCCGCAGCGTCCGCCTCGGCGGCAGCCTCGTAGACGATCCTCGCCATGTCGAACGCCTGCGCCCGGATGTTGATTGCCGGCACGGTGAACCCGGAGATGTCGCCGCGCGCACGCGCCATATACAGCTCGTGGATGCTCGCAGAACGCGCGCCCGTGAGCTGGCTGGCCTCCCAGACGATCCACCGTGCGGTCTCGACAGCCCCCTCGTCCGCGCTGAATGCAGCCGTCCACGCGAGGTCGCGGATCCCGTCGGCGCGCAGGGCGGCGACGTCATCGACGACGATCCGGTCACCATCCACGCGGACGATCCCGTGGAGGCGCTCGAGCAGGTCGGCGGCGGATGTGGCGACGTGGGGCATCGGTGGCGGGCTCCTCAGCGGGTCATGGAAGTCCCGCCAATGGTAGCCCGGGCGGGCTTCAGGAGCCCGGCTTGACCACCATCAGGACGATGATCGCCACGATCAGGAGGCCCAGGATCATGCCGTTGCGGCGTACCTTCGCGCCGGCGGCCATCAATGCGGGGGGCGGCCCACCGGTGGCGTCCGGAGGCGGCGGGGTCGACGTCATTTCGATCATCCGCTTGAGGAGGGGGGGCTGAGACGCCAGTGAAATCGTGAGCGCGACCGCGTAGAGGACGATCGCGACGAGCAACCAGAGTCGCTCGAACGGGTTGATCTGGGTGATCCCGATGAGGGCGAGACCGGTCACGCCCTGGAAGATCGCGAGGGGCGTTACCAGCCGACGGCTGATCTTCTCAGTTACGCGCAGGGCGAAATTGCCGTGCATGGGCTCGGACCCACCCATCGCCCCGATGAACGGGAATGCGAACGTCGGGCCAAACGCGGCCACGGCACCCAGGACGTGCAGCAGCAGGATCCACGGGAACAGGGCTTCCATCTCCACCTCCAGGTCGACGTCGCGCGGGCTGCCTGACGCGGCCCGTCCCTCATCGGTGAGTGTTCAGCATACCGATCGTGTCGCGCGTAATCAGGCCCGTACGTCTGGTCAGTGTGGTCCGGTCGTCAGCGCCGTCAGCTGGTCGGTCCGGGATCGATGCTCGATCTCGAAATCACCTGGCTTTCGACCCACGACCGCGGCGAGCTCCGGCGTCACCCCCCAGGCGAAGTGCTCAAATCGCCCGATGCGAGCGTCCCACGTCGCCAGGACGGCGGGGCCCTGGGCGCGGACGTGGCCGGCACCGTCTCGGAGCGGCGGCCGGACCCAGTGTGCCGCCGCCAGCCGACCCTCATCGACGACGAGGACGACGCCGAGCAGGGCCTTCTCGATCGTCGTCTCGGCCATGACGGCATCGAGTGAACCGCCGGCCAGCACCGAGATCGGACGAACCAGGTCCTCGAGCCCCCTCGCCAGCGGCTCGGCGTCCGAAGGGTCCTCTGCAGCCACGTGGACCGGGAGCCCTCCCTCCGCCAGGATCCAGACGAGGGCCGCCAACTCCGCGTCGAGCGCCCCGGCACGGAGCAGTCGCGCCAACCCTGGAAGTGATGTCGGGGTCATGGACAGCCGGCTCAGTAGCCGGCGGTGAGGCCGAAGTCGATCGATATGGCGCCACCCGTGATCGGGGTCGCCCCCTCCGAGGCGAGGAAGGCGATCAGGTTAGCGACCTCGTCGGGACGGATGAAGCGCGGCGGCCGCTGCGGGTACGCGGCCAGGAGGTCCTGGAGATAGCGCTCGGGATCGCCGCCACCGAACGTCTCCGCCTGGTAACGGATCATCGGCGAATCGACATCGCCCGGACAGACGGCATTCACGCGGACGCCACGCTCCGCCAGCTCCACGGCAAGCGCCTTGGTCAGAACCGTGACGCCTCCCTTGCTGGCGCAGTAGATCGCGGCGCCCTTGTTGCCCCACAGGCCCGCATCCGACGACAGGTTGACGATGCAGCCTCGCGTCGCCTCAAGGGCCGGGATCGCATGCCGGCACATCTGGAACGTGCCCTTGAGGTTGACGTCGATGACGCGGTCCCAGTCGGCCTCCGACATCGTATCCGTCGGGCCCTCGACCCAGACCCCGGCACTGTTGACGAGCACATCGAGCCGTCCGAAACGCTCGACCGTCGCAGCGACGGCACGGGCGCAGGCATCGAACGAGCGGACGTCGGTCGGCACGGCCAGTGCCACGTCGCTCCCGCCGAGGGCCTCCACGGCCGATGCGAGACCCGCCTCGTCCAGGTCGACGAGCGCCACGCGCAGCCCGTCGCGTGCGAACCGCTCGGCCGTCGCGCGACCGATCCCGCTGGCGGCGCCCGTGATGATCGTGACGCGCGGCTCGGTCACCGCAGACCCTTCGGTCGCCCCGGGGGGCTGGGTTGGTTCGGTCATCAGTACCACGCCTCCGACGGTCCCTTGAACTCCTGGATCGTGTTCCCACCGTCGACCACGATCCCCTGCCCCGTCACGTACGAGGCGCCCGGAGACGCGAGGAAGGCGATGACCTCGGCCACTTCCGCGGGCGTGCCGGAGCGGCCCAGCGGCGTGTTCCGCCCGCCGATCACCTCTTCCGGCAGCTGCGACGCCGTGGCGATCCACCCGGGGAGCACCGCATTGACGGTCACACCGGCCGCGCCGACCTCGATCGCGAGCCCCCGCATCAGCCCGAGGATCCCGGCCTTGGCGGCACCGTAGACCGCCGAGCCCGGATTGCTGACCACGGGCCCCGTGACGGACGAGACGAAGACGATCCGCCCGGCGTCGCCGCGGAGGACCGCCCACAGCGCCGCGCGGGTGACCGCATAGGCCAGCCCGAGATTGCGGGCGATGCCCCTTTCCCACTCGGCGCGCCCCATATCCGCCACGGTGGACGACTCCTCGGCCGCACCCAGCGCGACCATCCCGGCGTTGTTGACGAGGATGTCGAGGCGGTCGCCGTGCGCGGCGAGGACTTCGGCGATGAGCCGCTCGGCGGCGCCGTCGGCCATCAGGTCACCGACGTGCCCCGTCGCGGCGACCCCGTGCACAGCCAGCTCGGCGACGCGTTCGTGGATCCGTTCCGTCGTTGACGCGATCGCGACCGCCGCACCGGCCTGGCCGAGACGCAGCGCCGTAGCGAACCCGATACCATCCGCGCTGCCTGCTCCAGTGACCAGCGCCACACGTCCGCGCTTCGCTCGGGCCCTGTCGCGGTCATCCATCGCTCGCAATCGTACGCGGGTGGCGTCCGCCGGACCACTCAGGACGGGGCGGCGATCCGGCGCTGCTTGATCCGGGTCGCGTCGGCCGCGAACGGACCCTCGCGGCGGCCATACGTCGCAACGATCGGTTGCATCGCTGCCGGGAATTCCGCGATCGACGAGCGGTAGTCGGTGTTGAGGTCGCGCAGGCCATCGCGGAGCCGATCCGACATCAGGGCACGCCATTGATCGTCCACCCCGCTGAGGTCCGTCAGTTCGAGCGCGATCGATGGTCGTGGCGTGCCGGTCTCGTCGTCCACGACCGACAGCAGGAACGAATGGAGCCTGGGCACAAGGTCAACGTCCCGATAGACGATCGTTTCGATGTCCTCCGGGTAGATGTTCGACCCCATGACGCTGATCGTGGCGTCGCGGCGGCCGTGGACCCAGGCGAAGGGCAGCGGGATCGGCTTCGCCCAGGGCAGTGGCCCTCGCGGGCCGTACGTCTCCGGTGCCTCACCGAGTCGGTCGAGGTCGTAGCCCATCCCTGCGAGCGCCGCCCTGACCTCGCCGTACCCGACGATCCCGCCCTCGTCATGAACGTTGTAGCGGATCCGAGGTGACAGCAGGTCGAGGCGGCTGACGGTGCACACGATCTCGCGGAAGTCGTTGACCTCCAGGAAGTGGATGATCGGGTTGTACTGGAACACCATCGGCAGGCGGGAATCGCCCCCGAACAGCGCCTCACGAACGTCCGGGCGGGCGCGAGCAAGACGACGCAGCGCGATGCTCACCGGCGATTCGCCGGCCATCCCGATCTCGATATCGGTCGCGCCGTATCCGGAAAACACCGACATGAAGCGCGTGAGGAGCAGGTCTCGAAGCTCCTCGGTCATCCCCTCGCCGCCAACGAGGGCGTGCAGCTCGTAGCCGGACCACGGGAACCCACGGCGGTCGCCCTCGTCGAGCAGATGCTTGATGAACGGCGGATAACCCGAGATCAGGTATCGATGGCCGGGTCCGAGGTATTCGAGGGTCGAGAGGATCTTGTCGATGTCCGGACCGATCGATTTGACGATCCCGTGGCGCATCATCCCGAGGCTCATGTTGAAGCCCGCGGCCCAGGCGCCCATCGAGAAGGCGTTGAGCGTGATCAGAGGTTCCGTCCCGAACGCGTAGCGAGCGAAGAACCCGATGTTGCGATGCGCGACAGTTCGTTCGCGGTGGCCGCGGATCCAGTTGTACGGCGTCCCTGTCGAGCCGCTTGACTCGTCGATGGTGGTTCCCGGATACGGCACGGCCCCGCCGACACAGCGTTCCAACATGCCGAACCGATCCACGTACGAGCGCTTGTCGGTCTCTGGTAGACGGCGGAGGATCCCGAGCGGGAAGAGGCCGTCCGCGTGGACGTCGCCGTCCTCGAGGAAGCGGCGGTACGCGGGGGTATTTCGGCTGGCGCGCCACGCCGCGCGCTCGGCACGGAGCTGGCCGAGCCCGGCAAGGATCGGCGAGGGCGTCCGCTCGAACATCAGCTTGAGCCACCCATAGCGGAGGCCGACAGTCCGGAACAGGGTGTCGAGCGGAAAGAGCCACAGCCCGCGACCGATCCCAACGAACGTTGCTGCTGCGACACGAACCAGGTTCCGTGGTGATGCCATGGTGCGATCAGCGGTCCTCATATGCACAAATGACGCTTGGGCTGGTGACCTGTCACAGGCTAGTCGCGCCGAGAGAGCGGCGCCCGTCCAATCTGCGGGCCGTGGGCCGGGTCAGCGACTCTCCGACGTCATACCATCCGCGTCATGGCACCCTTCGAAGTCGGGCTCTACACGTTTGCCGAGCTGATGTCGGATCCGGCGACCGGGCACCCGATGTCTCCCGCCCTTCGGCTTCGAAACGTGGTCGAGGAGGCGCGGCTCGCCGACGAGGTCGGCCTCGACGTCTTCGCTGTCGGTGAACACCATCGACCGGACTTCGCCATCTCCGCTCCGGCCGTTGTGCTTGCGGCGATCGCCGAGCGGACAAGCCGGATCCGCCTGTCGAGTGCGGTCAACGTCCTGTCGTCCGACGATCCGGTCCGGGTGTTCCAGCAGTTCGCGACGCTCGATCTCCTGTCGGGAGGTCGCGCCGAGATCATGGCCGGCCGTGGCTCGTTCATCGAGTCGTTCCCGCTCTTCGGCTACGACCTCCACGACTACGACAGTCTCTTCGCGGAGAAGCTCGAACTGCTCCTCGCGCTCCGCGCGTCCGAGCGGATCACGTGGGCCGGCCGGCATCGGGCAGCCATCGACGACCGGGGCGTCTATCCCAGGCCGATCCAGGACCCGATTCCGGTGTGGGTCGCCGTGGGAGGGACGCCGCAATCCGCCGCCCGAACTGGTCTGCTCGGCCTCCCGATGGCGCTGGCGATCATCGGTGGGGAGCCGGCACGGTTCACGCCCATCGCCGAGATCCATCGCCGGGCAGGCCTGGAGGCAGGGCATGGCCGACTGCCGATGAGCATCAACTCGCACGGGTTCCTCGCCGACGATTCGCAGTCGGCTTCCGACGACGCCTGGCCGGCCACCCAGACGCTGTCGAACCGCATCGGGCGCGAGCGCGGCTGGGCGCCGATCACGCGCGAGTCCTACAACACGAGCCACGAACTCCACGGCGCGAACTTCATCGGAAGTCCGGCCCAGGTCATCGAGAAGATCCTCTACCAGCACGAGTTGTTCGGCCATCAGCGGTTCCTGATGCAATTCATCGTCGGCGCGCTGCCCCATGCCAAGGTCATGCGTTCGATCGAGCTGCTTGGGACCGAGGTGGCGCCCGTCGTTCGCGAGGAGATCGCGCGGTGCACATCGACCGAAACGGGAGCTCCGAGTGACCGCCTGCCTCCGAGATTGGGATGATCAGCGCCACCTGCCCCGGTATGCGTACCTTGACGACGACCACGAGCAAGCCAACGCCCGTTAGGCCCAGCGCGATGGAGGGCTGCATGTCAC
>JANNUK010000384.1:0-8135 GCA_031395155.1 Chloroflexota bacterium
CGATGGCGAACGCTCGCAGGAGGGTCTCGATGCCCTTGGTCGCCTTCCGGTAGCCGACGAAGACGAGTTCGTCCGGCATGCGATCCGCTCGCGGGACAAGCGGGAACGCATCGACGGGGATGGCATTGGGGATCACCGTGACCTTCGAGGCGATCCCGGGAAGGGCGTCAATGAGTTCGCCGGCCAGGCTCTGGCTCACGACGACGAGCCGGCTGGCAGCCTCGACGGTGGCCTCGTATCGGGCGCGGATCGTCGGCTCGGCGATGAGCCGCGCAACGAACGACGCGTGCTCGGTCACGACGAGCGGCACCCCGAGCCGAGCGGCCAGCGTGGCCGCGCCCGCCCCGTCCGGGTAGACCGTGTGGCCGTGGATGAGCTCCGGGCGACAGACGTCCGTCTCCCGGCCGGATTCGAAGCGGTCGGCCAGGGCATGCAGCGCGCCATCGCGCGCGATCGCCCCGTGGAGGGACCCCGCCGCCGGGTTGCGCCCGCTCGGGATGGTCAGGCGAGCAACCGGGACGACCGTACCGCCGGTGGACAGGCCGTCACCGGACCCGCTGCCAACGAGCGGTGCGAGAAACAGCCCGGGCTGTTCACGGATCGCGGTGGCCGCGAGGTCGCCCACTGTCGCCGCCGTCCGTGACCTGAGCGCACCCGCCCCGACGAGGTCGGCCGGTTCGAACGAAACGACGGCCGGGCGCACCCGACCGGTCGCCGCGAGTGCCTCCAGCTGGTCTGCCACGAACCGCCCGGCGATCGGATCCAGCCGCGATGGATACCAGCTCGCAACGGCGAGCAGATCGATGGGGGAGGGGGGCATCAGCCCTACGGTACCATTGCGCAACCCTCTCCCCGGCGACCCAGTTCGCCGACGAACGTCACCAGCCGACAGCGAGGACCGGACCCCCACCATGCCGATCGTTCACGAGGCCACGAGCGGCCCCAGCCTGCTCGGCGGGTCGATCGTCCTGCCGGTCAACGCGTGCCGCCACGACCTTCCGCCCCGACCCGTCAACCCGTGGGTCGGCGACGCTGGAACGGCCGGGACCGTGGCCGTGGTCGGGGCCGGGAAGATGGGCCTGCCGCTCGCGGCCCAGTTCGCCGGTCACGGCTGGAACGTGATCGCGGTGGACGTCCAGGAGGCCGTCGTCGCGGCGATCAACGATGGGCGCTCGCACATCGGCGAGGAACCCGGCGTCGCCGACCTCGTCGCCGAGGCGCACGCGGCCGGCCGGTTACGCGCGACGACCGACGGTACCGCCGCCGCGCGCGCCGCCGACGTCGTGGTGCTGATCGTCCCGGTCATGCTGGACGCGGCCCATCAGCCGGATTACCGCTCCATGGACGCCGCCGTCGTGGCGATCGCTCCCGGTGTCCACCCCGGGAGCCTCGTGATCTTCGAGACCACGCTACCCGTCGGCGATACGCGCGATCGGTACGCGTCACGCCTGGAGGCCGCATCTGGTCTCCGCGCCGACGAGGACTTCTTCGTGGCCTTCTCGCCGGAGCGGCTGTACTCGGGTGCGGCGCTGCGCAACCTGGCGACCTACCCCAAGCTCGTGGGGGGCCTGGGCCCGACCTCGACCGATCGGGCCGCCCGGTTCTACGACGCGATCCTCGACGCCGAGATCGTGGCGATGTCGTCTGCCGAGGCCGCCGAGTTCTCGAAGCTTGCCGACACCACGTATCGCGACGTGAACATTGCGCTCGCCAACGAGTTCGCCGCCTATGCCGACCGTGTCGGCGTGGACATCCGCGAGGTCATCTCAGCCGCGAACAGCCAGCCGTACAGCCACATCCACCAGCCCGGCATCGGCGTCGGCGGGCATTGCATCCCGGTCTATCCGCACTTCCTCCTGTCGCGCGCCCCCGAACTGACGATCGTCGCCCGCTCGCGCGAGGTGAACGACGGCCAGATCTCGATCGCGCTCGACGCGATTCGGGACGCCCTCGGCGATCTCGACGGAGCGCCGGTCCTGGTCCTGGGGCTGACCTACCGCGAGGGTGTCCACGAGCTCGCCTACTCGCGGGCGCTTCCCCTGATCGACGGGCTGCGCGCGGCCGGCGCGCGGGTGTTCGCCCACGATCCGCTACTCGGCGATGAGGAAATTCGATCGTGCGGCGCGGAGCCGTATGCCTGGGGCTCGATGATCGACGCGCGGGCAATCGTCACCCAGACCGCCGACGCGCGCTGGCGCGAGCTGGAGCCTGCGTGGTTCCCGGGGCTGGCGATCCTCGTCGACGGACGAAACAGCCTGTCGGACCTCCAGCTTCCACCAGGCGTCGCGTACCGCGGCATCGGCGTCCCCGCACGACGGTAGGCGGAGCGCCGACCAACGCCGGCGGGGCCGCCCCGGCTACCCTGTCCCCGTGAAGATCGTCAGCGTCGTCGGCACCCGACCACAGCTCATCAAGGCGGCTGCCCTTCAGCCCGCGCTTCGGGCACACCACGCCGAGGTCTTCCTCGACACCGGCCAGCACTGGGACGACGCGATGGACGGCGACTTCTTCGCCGAACTCGGGCTCGCCCGGCCCGACCACGCGCTCGGGGCGGGGGGCGGGACGCACGCGCAGCAGACCGCGGCGATGCTTGTCGGCCTCGAGCCGATCCTCGTCGCGGAACGGCCCGATGCCGTCCTCGTCTACGGCGACACGAACTCGACGCTCGCCGGTGCCCTCGGTGCGGCCAGGCTGGGGATCCCGGTCGCGCACGTCGAGGCCGGCCTGCGCAGCTTCGACCGCCGGATGCCGGAAGAGCTCAACCGGGTCGTGGCCGACCACCTCGCAACGTGGTCCTTCGCGCCCACGCCGACCGCGGTCGACAACCTGCGCGCCGAGGGGATCACGCGCGGCGTCGTCCTCGTCGGCGACCTGATGCAGGACCTCGCCGCGCGCGTGTCCGCCGAGGTTCGCGACCCGGAGATCCTCACGGCGATCGGAAGCCGGATCGGCCGGCGCCTCGAGCCGGGCGGTTATCTCTTCGCGACCGTCCATCGCCAGGAGAACCGCGCTCCCGCGGCGATGGTCGCGTGGGCTGCGATCTTCGCCGACGCGGCGACGGCGGACCGGCCGGTGATTCTCGCTCTGCATCCCGGCACGCGGGTCGCGATGGACGAGGCGGGCATCTTGTGCGGGCCGAACGTGGCGATCGTTCAACCCCAGGGGTACCGCACGTCGCTGGCGCTCCAGCTCCACGCGGCCGCGGTGCTGACCGACTCCGGTGGCGTCCAGCGCGAGGCGGCCTGGCTCGGCGTGCCGTGCCTCGTCCTTCGCGGAATGACGGAATGGGCCGAGGCCGTCGCGGGCTCGTTGGGTCGAATGGTCGTCGTGGGCCTGGACGGCGCCCGTGCCGCGAGCGAACTGGCGCGGCTGGCGCCGACGGACGCTGTCGCGGCCGCGTCGGTGGCCCGCGACCGTGCAGCCTCGCTCGACCTGCGTCCCGCGGGGGCCGCCGATGCCATCGTCGCGACGCTCGAACAGCCGCCGACGGGCGCCTGACCGCGGGCGCGGACCGGAATCCCGCGATGGCCCGCGTCGTCATGTTCGTGCTCAACGACGTCCGGCGGGACGCCCGCGTGCTCCGCGAGGCCGCGTCTCTCGCCGCAGCCGGCCACCGCGTAACGGTGATTGGCCGCCCGTCCGATCCCGCGGCGGTCACGGAGGATGGGGAGTGGCGCGATGGCGTGGAGATCCGGCGGATCCCCGTTCCCGGCCGGTTCCGGCGCCTCCTGCTCGGGGTGGGCGGCGGCCGGAGCGTGGCGACCACCGGCGCGACCTCGCCTTCTCGGCCTACCGCCGCACTCGCCCGAGTCCTTGTGCGCGGCGCACGTTTCGTCGCCGTCCTGCCCCTGGTCGGCGGCCTTGTCCGCGGTGTCGACCTCCTCGTTCGCTGGCGCCTCGGGGTAGTCGTATGGGGAGATGCCGCCTCGGCCGCGACGGCCGCCGCCGATGTCTGGCACGCCCACGACCTCACCGGCCTTCCGGCGGCGCAGGCGGCGCAGCGCCGCCACGGCGGGCGCCTGGTCTTCGACGCGCACGAGCTGTTCACCGAGGCAGGCGACACCGCGACCCGGCCGACCTGGGCGCGATCGGTCCTGCGGAGGTTCGAGCGCCGGGCCATTCGGACCGCCGATGCCGTCGTCACCGTGAACGCGGGCCTGGCCGTCGAACTGCGCCGCTCCGCCGAACCGCGGCGGCTCATCGTCGTCCACAACGCCCCACCGGCCCCGCCGAGTCCATCGACCGGGCTCACGACCGGGCCCACTGACACCTCCCCGCTCCGCGCGGCCGCCGGCGTGCCTCGCGGGGCGCCGATCGCCCTCTATCACGGCTCGTTCGCTCCGGGCCGCGGCGTCGAGGTGCTGGCGGCCGCGATCCGCGAGCCGGGCCTGGAATCGGTTCACGCCGTCTTCCTCGGTGAGGGAAGCGGCCGGGCTGCACTCGAAGCCGCCGCGGCCCAGCCGGTGCACGGCTCGCGCATTCACCTCCTTCCGCCGATCGATCCGGCCGACGTCACCGCGTGGGTGGCGGGGGCCGATGTTGGCGTGATGCCGATCGCTCCGTCCACGCTCAACCATCGCCTCTCGACCCCCAACAAGCTGTTCGAATGCCTGGCCGCCGGCGTCCCCGTCGTCGCGAGCGACTTCCCGGGGATTCGCGAGATCGTGCTCGGCGACCCGGGTGCGCCGCTCGGGATCCTCGTGGACCCGCTCGAACCCGCCGCAGTCGCGGCCGGGATCCGGGCACTGCTCGACCTCGATGTCGATGCCGCAGTGGCCCTGCGCCAGCGCTGTGCCGAGGCAGCCCGCGAGCGCTGGAACTGGGAGCGCGAATCGGCGGCGCTCATCGCGCTCTACGCCGATCTCGTGTCCGGCCGGGACGTGCCGGCGGCCGCCGCCCAGCCCGCGGCCTCCACACTGACCGCCGCGGCGCACCCGCCCGTACCCCAGCGTGTGACGTTCGCCCTTCCTTCGAGCGGGGCCTTCGATTCGCGAACGCGTCGGATGGCCATCAGCCTCGCCGCGCGCGGGCACGACGTCCTCGTCATCGCCCGAGCCGAGCCGGGCCTGCCGGGCACCGAGACCCTGGCGCCCGGTGCCGTCCTCCGCCGCGTCGACGCGGGACAGACCCCGGGAACCGTGCGGGCAGATGCCCAAGGCACCGTGCGCCTGGCCCGCGACGCGGTGCGCATCGCGCACACGGCGCTCCGTGCCCGCGCCCAGGCACGCGCCGCGCGGGCCGTCGACCGGCCCGCCGACATCTACCACGCGATGGGCTTCCTGGCCCTGCCCGTTGCGATCGACCTCGCCGGTCGTGCCGGCGCCCCGTTCGTCTACGACGCCCGCGACCTGTACGCGGAGGGCAACAACATCGCCCGCCTGCCGCGCCCGCTGCGCGCGTCGTTCGCCCGGCGCGAGCGCGCGTGGGCCCGTCGCGCGGCGGCCCTCCTCACCGTCAACGGGTCACTCGCCGATGAGCTGGAGCGTCGGCTCGACATCCCGCGGCCATCCGTCGTGCTCAACGCCCAGGTGGCGTGGATCCCGCCGGAGCCGCCACTCGACAATCTTCGCGAGGCGTTGTCCCTCGCGCCCGCGACGCCGGTCGTCCTCTACCACGGCGGATTCATGCGCGACCGCGGACTCCCCGAGCTGATCGCCGCGATGCGGACTCCCGGCCTGGAGCGTGCCCATCTCGTCCTGATGGGTTCCGGGCCGGTGGAAGGGGACCTCCGTGCCCTTGGTTCGGCGCCGGATCTCGATGGGCGTGTTCACCTGCTCCCACCGGTCCCCCCGGCCGAACTCCTCCAATGGGTCGCCTCGGCCGATGTCGGGGCGATGCCCAACCAGCCCCGGACGATCAATGAGCGGCTGTCCACCCCCAACAAGCTGTTCGAGTGTCTCGCCGCGGGGATCCCGGTCGTGTCGTCCGACTTTCCGGAGCGGCGGCGGATCGTCGTCGACGACCCGGACGGCCCGCTCGGCGCCCTGTGCGACCCGACCGATCCCGCGTCGATCGGCGCCGCGCTGCGCACCATCCTCGACCTCGACCCGGATGCCCGCGCCGACCTGCGGCGACGCTGCCGGCGCGCTGCACATGAGCGCTACGCGTGGGAACCGCAGATGGCGGTGGTCCTGCGCACATACGAGAGCGTGACCGGACGGCCCTGGTAGACGCGGGGCCTGCGCTCCCTACGGTCTCTACAACACCCCGGTGAGCTGCAGCCGAGCGGCCTCGGCCTCTTTCTCCTGGCGGACCTGCTCGGAATGCGCCTGGTGGAGGGCCACGACGTCCGCGGGATCGCCCTCGACGACCACCTCGCCCTTTTCGAGGAGGATCGCCCGATTGCAGAAGGTCGTGACCCAGTTCATGTCGTGGGTGACCAGCACGATGCCCTTGGCCGCCGCGATCAGCTCCTCGATCCGCTTGCGGCTCTTCTCGCGGAAGAGCTGGTCGCCCGTCGCGAGCACCTCGTCGACGAGCAGGACGTCGGGATCCACCGAGGTGGCGATGCTGAAGCCGAGTCGCGCCCGCATCCCGGACGAGTACGTCTTGAGCGGCGCGTCGATGAACTTGCCGATGTCGGCGAACGCGATCATCTCGGGCAATCGCCGGCGCATCTCACGGTGGTCGAGGCCCATGAACTCGCCGGCCAGGAGGATGTTGTCGATCCCCGTCAGGTCGGGGTCGAACCCGGCCCCCAGGGTCAGCAGGCTGGACACCTTGCCCCGCATCTCCACCGATCCCTCGGATGGGGTGATGATCCCGGCCAGCACCTGGAGCAGGGTGCTCTTGCCGGCGCCGTTGGGCCCGATGACGGCCAGGGACTCGCCGTGCTCGACGCGGAACGTCGCGTTGCGCAACGCCCAGAAGTGGGTTGCGCCGTCCATCGGTCGGAGCAGATGGGCGAACGAGTGACGCACGGTCGTTCGACGGGTGAGGCGGAGGTTGTAGCGGACGCCCAGCCCCCTGGCGTCGATCGCAAAGGCCCCGTCGCCGGGGCGAGTCGCGGACACCGTCAGAGCACCTTCGCGAACGCCGGCTCGAGGCGTTTGAACAGGTACGTGCACCCTCCGAGCAGGGCGAGCGATGCCACGGTCAGAATCGCCAGCGAATCGAACGCAGGCAGCGTCCCCTCGTAGATCACGGCCCGGTAAGCCTCGAAGAGGATCGTGAACGGGTTGAGGGCGAACGCGAGGGCGACCAGCGGCTGCGCGTCGAGGATGTGCTGGATCCGGTCGATCGAGTACAGCCCGGGCGAAAGGTAGAACCACAGTCGGAGGAGATGCCGCGCAAGGTTGCCGACGTCGCGGTAGAAGACGTTGATCGCCGCGAACAGGATCGCCAGGCCCAGCGTGAACGCCAGCTGGGCGATCGCGATCACCGGGATGAGCAGGAGCAGGATCGTCAGCCGATCGCGGTAGAACAGCAGGATGAGCGCCGCCAGCGGGATCAGGCCGAACGCGAAGTTGACGATCCCGCTCAGCGTCGAGGCGACCGGCAGGATGATCTTGGGGAAGTGGACCTGCTTGATGATCCGTTCCCGGGAAACGACCGACATGATGGCGTCGTTGAGCGCCGCGGAGAACCACTTCCACGGCAGGATCGCCGCGAACACGAAGAGCGGGAAGTCGGGCTCGGCGCGGCCGGCGATGAGGGTGACGAGGACCACGTAGACGAGCATCTGGAGAAGCGGGTCGAGGACCCACCAGATGTTGCCGAGGAGGGTGTCGGTGCCCTTCTTCTTGAGGTCCGCCTGGACCAGGTAGCGGGCGAGCCGGCGCCGGGACCAGATGTCGCGAAAGCCTTCTGCAACGAGGCTCAGGGGCCCCGGCCGGGCCGCACCGTAGACGGCGCGGATCTCGGGAGTGACGGTCGTCATGCGGGGCGTACGGTAGCACGCTTCCGGCTACACTCCCGGCGATGACCGAACCGCAACCTGCCATGCGCTCGTGGCGGGCCGCGACGACGGCCTGGCAGCGCAGCCGATGACCCGGCCGCCTCTCGACGCATGACCGACCGACCGTCCGGGCCGCCGGAACGCCGCCCCGGCCGCCGGATTCTCATGCTGGTCCACAGCTATTACGAGGAGGACCCGCGTGTTCGGCGTGAGGCCGAATCGCTCGTCGCGGCCGGCG